>NZ_JAILQF010000440.1 GCF_024699075.1 Butyrivibrio sp. | reverse complement strand
AATAAGGCTATTAAAGAGCATCAGACACAGATAATTGATCTTATTGCAAAAGACGCGATTTTTAAACAGTATGATCCTGAAAATCATAAAGTTTCTGAGATATTAGAGCATGTAAAAGATGGTGATTACAGGTTCTTGTATCTGTATGGCCTTCCTGTTTCTGAGAATGAGATTAGGACAGCAAAGTTTATGATTTTCAGGATCATACTGTTTAAAAATCGCGTCTTTTGCAATAAGGTCAATTATCTGTGTCTGATGCTCTTTAATAGCCTTATTCCACTCTTCTACAGCTGCTCCGTTTTTATAAAGACTGTATATTTCAAGGAAAAGCTCTAATGAAATAACAAATCTTTCTATTTTTCCGTTAAAGATATGTGTATTTCCAAATACAAGCTTATCTGCAAGAAAAGCAATAGCCTGTCCCTTATCACCATACTGCTCAACAGCCTTTGCAGGATTTACAAAAGAGTTCTCATAACTGCTCTCACTCTTCCAGCTGTAGAGTGCATCATTATTGGCCTGCATTTCATCTGCATTAAGGTTGTAGAATGAACCATCGTTAAGCTTATCTAATGTTTCAAACTGCAGTTTAGCAAGCTTTGCAGCTTCAGCAAAAAATGAATCCTCTTTCTCAGCTTCAAGGATTTTAGCTATTTCATCTCTGACAAAAGTCAGACGCTCATTAATATCTTTGTTATTTGTAACGTTACTCATCTTCTTAATATGGCTTATGCCAAGTCCTTTCTTTTTTTGTCAATTCAAATTGCCCGAAAACCTTAAACAATCATACCATAACAGTACCTGCAAGAATAGCTAAATCATGTATTCTTGAACATAAAGTTCAAGAATGTAGTAATAGAGCCATTTGAGTTCACCTTCGGTGAAGGCTCTATTACCAACCGATTCACTGAATCACGAAACACGCAGTAAATGCGCGTTTCTGTTATTTATATTCAAGAATTCATAGCTTAATAATCAGCACGCCCTTACTATCCAGTTTACCTTCTTCTGCATTTTCGGAAGGCTTATTCCACTTTCGTGCAAAGAGGATCTCGGATCCTTCAGGAAGCGGAATAGCTGCTTCAGTATCCTCGCAGTTGAGGTATACAGCGATAGTTCCAGCTTCATCAAGCTTAAGATATGAGATAACGCGGGCTTTTTCAATATCATTTGGGAAGTGAAAGTTTCTGCTCTTGCAGGCTGGAGTATTTCTTCTCATAGATATAAGAGCCTTCATTGTGGACAGCTCTTTGTCCTTAAGGCCTTTATCTATCGCATCCCAAGGCATGCATCTGCGGCAGTCGGGATCAAAGCCTCCATCCATGGCAACTTCAGTTCCGTAATAAATACAAGGACTTCCCGGCATTGTAAATAGAATTGCAAGCTGCTGATAAAAGACATCAATATCACCGCCGACTTTATTAAGAAGTCTGTTGGTATCGTGCGAATCAAGCAGATTGAAAAGGACATCATTGACCTGTGAGTAGTACATGGTAAAACATCTGTTGATGTCATATTCAAATGAGCTTTTATCTCTGTTCTTGTAAATCCAGAAATCTGATATGGCATTAGCAAGGGGGTAGTTCATGACTGCATCATATTCATCTCCTCGAAGCCATGTGATGGAATCATGCCAGATTTCTCCAAGAAGATAGAAATCATCCTTCATGCGCTTGGTCATATATCTTACGGCTCTTAAAAAAGAATGAGATATCTCATTACCAACATCAAATCTAAGGCCATCTATATCAAAAGTATCGATCCAGAATCTTATAATATCAAGGAGGTAGTCCTGGACTTCAGGATTATTGGTATCAAGCTTTGGCATATGCTCTGCAAAGGCAAAAGAATAAAAGCGTCCATCTCTTGTATCATGCCCCATATCAACAGGCCATTTATTGACCATATACCAGCTTGCATATTTAGAATCCTGGCCATGTTCAAGAACGTCAAGCCACATTGGATGATCAGATCCTGTGTGGTTGAAGACTGCATCAAGCATAACACGGATTCCTGCTGCGTGAGCCTCATCGATAAGGGCGCGAAGATCTTCATTACTACCAAAATGGCTGTCGACCTTTTTGTAATCTTTAGTGTTGTATTTGTGATTGGATTTAGATTCAAATACAGGATTAAGATAGATTCCTGTTATACCTAGTTCCTTAAGATATGGAATCTTATCACGTATACCTTTTATATCTCCGCCGTAGAAATCTTTAAATCCGGTCTCTTTGTACTCCCAGGGAAGTACCCCTTCAGGATCAAGCGACTTATCTCCATTACAGAATCTTTCCGGGAATATCTGAAACCATACAGTATCATTGACCCAGGAAGGAGTCGTGAACACATCGCAAGGATTCATCCATGGCATGATAAAATAAGACAGCGCCTTGCCATCCTGATTCATCTCGTCTTTGGAATAAAATCCATCCTCGAAGTAGTACATACATTCGTCGCCTGAATGTAGCTCAAAGTAGTATTTACATCTTTTATATTCTGGGAAAAGAGTAGTAGTCCACCATATGTGATCTTTGAGATTCTTTTTAAAACAGATTTCCTTACGCTGCCCATCCCATTTTTCATTGCCGCCCATAATACCGGCTGCATAAGGATCGCCATGAATGATATAAACATGGTCTATGTCATATCCGGTCTTAATATTGATTATAAGACTGTTAGTATCAAGGCTGTAGCAGTACTGGTCTGATGTGCGGTGATATATTGCTCCTAAATTCATTTAAATCCTCCAATTGTGCTATCTGATTACAAGTTTCTTATTTTAATATCCGTAGCAAAAGAAGCTACTGAATAATGCTGTTAAAAATATACTTTTGATCATTGTTTAAATAAAATTCCAAGCTACGGAAAACGTTTTCCGTTGGAAATAATATACACTAGAATGAATATAAAATCAATAGCTAAATATGAACTCCCCATCATCAAAAGTAATGTTTTTTCCGGCCACATCATTATAAAGACTATAATCCTTGCAAAATATATAATCTTTGCAAAATCTTTAATCCTTGCAAAATCTCATATTATCTAATAGATATTTCAAATAATTAAATTAAAATGATTGCAAAATGCAGTTCATCCAATAAAAATGTCATTTCGTCGGAAAATCAACAAATAAATTTTGATACATATAAAATAGAACCATTCGTGTCAGGGATGATAAAAAACACGACTGACATAGTAACTATTTTTATTGGAGGAAATATGAGTAACAGAACAGCAATTTTAAAGAAACTTATGGTTGCTACAACAGTCATGACTATGACTTTTGGAGGATCAATGACAGCACTTGCTGCTGAAGATGAAGGGAATCAGACACCTGTCGTTGAGGAAAATCCTGTTGATGAAGGAAATCAAACTCCTGTAGAAGAAAATCAACAGCCAGTTGTAGAAGAGCAGAATAATGGAGATCAGCAGGGTACAGTAGTAGTAACTATTGATGAGCAGGCCGCTACAGAAAATGAAAAAGAGATTCTTGGAAATCCAGATGAAGCGCAGACAGAATCTGAAACAGCGGTTTATGAAGAGTATAAAGAATCTGATATCAACAGGTTTGCTAAAGAATCTGGGGAGGAAATCCATACTGGAGAGTGTTACACTGATCCGGAAACTCAGAAGACACCAACAGAATATGCTAAAGATATAGAAGAAGGTGAAGAACCTCTTGAACCTATAGCAGCAGGAGAAGCACATATAACCATTACAGATTCTTCACTCGAGGAGGGAGATGTACTTGAGGGAAGAACTGAGATTGTATCTTATACTGAGTCAAGTAGTAAAGTACCACTTGAAGCTGATGAAGAGTCTGCTGAAGGAACTATATATTTTGTGACTTTAAACTCAACTAATACTTCAGTGCTTGAAGGTGAAAATATAGAAGCAGCTGTTACAGTGCCTGTAGCTCAGGGATGTGATGATCCTGAAAGTGCAGTTGCATATGTGGATCCTAATTTTGGTGTATTCGATCCTATTGATAAAGTTGATCTTACATATGATGCAGATAATGGGACATGGACTGTAAAAATCACACTAAAAAAATCACAGAATCATAGACGAATTGATGGTACAGAGTATTCCGTATCTTATCAGAACTATGGTAACATCTATCTTATAAAATACGATGCAGTAAAAAAGCAGGTTGTAGTTGAGCCTGCACAGCCTGGTGAAGAGCCATCAGTTAGTGAAGATGAAAGCGTTATTGCTGTAGTAGATGCAAGCAGTGTAGCTACATCTTCTGAGGTATCAACAGTAGCACCTGTTAATGATTACTATCAGTTCAATCTTAATGCTGCAGAAGCTATCAGAACAGCAGCTTATGGTTCTACAGTAGATATCGATGCAGGCGAGTATGTAAGCTTTGCAGATTTCGTAATTGAAGAGATTGATAAGCGCCCTGATCTTACAATCAATGTTAACTATATTGATGCAGCTAATGGCCATTCACAGGAGAACTTCGTAATTCCTGCAAGAACAGCTCAGGCTGATGGAACAGTACTCGGCGAATCAAGAATTGAAGAGCCTGAAACCAAGTTTTATGGCTTCAAGTATGTTGATGGCAAGATGAATTCTTAATTGTGAATAGATCATCAACTAAAAAGCTTTTACCGATTAGAATGTTATAGAAATGATACATATACTTTGATAGAGTTTGTAAAGATATATAGGGTATAGTCAGAAAAACCATTAGCTTTAGGCGATAGGGATTTCACATAATATCCTCAAGCATTCGCGGTTAATAAGGCAATTCATAAGACAATTTATCCCCACCTGTGTTACATGATCATAGGTGGCGGATGAATTGTCTTTTTTATTGCCCTATTTTTTACTATAATTTTTCATAGACATAGACATAGACATAGACATAGACATAGACATAGACATAGACATATATAGATGTAGGCATAAACATAGATATAGACATAAACATATATAGTATGTTAATGTCTTTAATAAGGCCTGCAACCCGCATATTTACTCAGTTGCAACTACCAGTTGACAGATTTCCAAGTCGTCTTTATAGATTGCAATCGGTATTTTTTGTAATCTTTAGACATACCAAAACATAAAACAAAAAATACGGAGGAATTAAAATGATACTCGCAGATAAGATTATCAATGAAAGAAAAAAACTTGGATGGTCTCAGGAAGAACTTGCAGATAAGCTTGAAGTTTCCAGACAATCTGTTTCAAAATGGGAGAGTGCACAGTCCACACCTGATCTTAACAGAATACTCAAGATGGCTGAAATATTCAGCGTAAGCACCGATTATCTTCTGAAAGATAATATTGACAACTTATCTTCAGAACTGGTGGTAGAGGATGCGTATCCTTCTAATGAAAATATAAGAAAGGTAAGCATGGAAGAAGCTACCGATTTTATGGACAGGGCACAAAAGAATGCGCCATGGATGTCATTTGGTGTATCATTATGTATCTTTTCCCCGGTAACACTATTAACTATGGCAGGGCTATCTGCTAAAGGTCTTATAACCGAAAACATTGCCGCAGCTATTGGTGTTTCAGTTCTTCTTGTGCTTGTAGCAATAGCGGTATTCATATTTATATATGTTAACAGAGGATCAGAGAAGTATGAATTTCTGGAAAAAGAAATTATTGAAACAGCCTATGGCATCGATGGTCTAGTAGAAGATAAGAAGAACAGATATGAAAAGAAATATACTCTTTTAGTAGCAGGAGGGGTTATTTTGTGCATACTATGCGTTATCCCTGTTGTGGCTATGGGAATATTTGTGAGTTCTACAAATGAAGAATATATTATGCCGATAATGGTTGCATTATTGCTTGCTATAGTATCAGTTGGTGTTAATATGATCGTCAGGGCAAGTCAGGTTATGGATTCTTATAATATGCTGCTTCAACAGGATGGATATACGCCTTCTAATAAAAGGGTAAATAATAAGATCAGCAAAGTATCTGGTATATACTGGTGCATAATTGTGGGTATATATTTGGCATGGAGCTTTATTACCATGAAATGGGAATTTACATGGATTATCTGGCCTGTATCTGCAGTTCTTTTTGGTGCATTAGCAGGTATCATAAAGGTACTCGCAAAAGAAGATTAACAATCAAAAAGAATCAAAGATCAAAGAAGAACAAGAATCGAAGATCATAAAAGAACAATAATCGAAGATCAAAGATGATCAAGATAATCCATCACCTTTAGGTGGTGGATTATCTTGTTATCTTGATTTCGGGTGCGGGGTTATAAAACCACCTATATTAATAGCTGATATATCCTGTATAAAGGTATTCAAGATTCTCATAGTTCTCGTCTGCAAGATAGACATGAACATAGCTGTCATGGAAAGTGAACACATAGTAGGCAAATACAGCTTCGCCATCTGAGTAAACAGTTTCAGGGTATTTAAGACATATGCTATCACCTATGAAATATTCAATATCACTTGATGATGAAAGAAATCTGTAATCGCCGCTTGTATAATAGTCGTTAAAGCTATAGTCATTGTCACTGTTTTGGATTATAGAAAATGTTCCTGAAAGACCATCACTATCTTCCGGATAATAGTAATCTCCGGCAAGTTCATTAACTTTTTCATAGAATTCAGCTGAGCCGTCATTTACAATTTTATCGGCGCTATAATCAAAGTTTTCAGCTTCGTATTCGGCGCTGTCTTTCATTCTTTCAGCTTTAGTCTTAGTACCGAATATCTCTTTGCACAGAGCTTCATATTCTTCCATAGTGATTGACTCACCATTAAAAGTAAAATCGCTGTTCTGGTCATATTCGTCGTATTCACTATCGTAATATTCTGCAGACAGGTCAAAAGATTCTACGATTTCTCCATCTTCATAGCGGTCAAAAAGGTGAATGCTTCTGCCACCATGAGACGTATCTGAATGAACTATGTAGGTAAGGCCCTTATATTCTGCATAACTTAGATATGAAGCTGTTCCATCACCTGTAGCAAGGACATATACATTATTATCTCTTACATCAAAGAAGATTCCGCCGTAAGGACCATATACAATAAGTTCTTCTTCACTATCATTATCAAGGTCTACAAAGCTGTCATCATCATAGTAGTAGCATTCCCAGTCATCTTCATCATGTGGAAGATCTGAATATTTAAATGAACTTTCTGATCCATCTTCGCTTACTTCGATTGCTTCGATTTCGTCATCCAAGAATGCTTGTAACAGGTCGTTGGAATCACGTTCAGTTTTTTCATTATCATCCTGATCTTTAGTGCTTGAATCATTTTCGGCATCTGAAGACTTTTTTGATTCTTCAGAATCATTTTCTGAATCTTCTGAAGTAGAAGCTTCTGAATCAGAATCATCTTCAGCAGTCTTATCTTGATCAGTATTTTCTTCAGTTTCTACGCTCGATTCTTCGTCAGAAGAAAGACTTATATCTGGGGTTCCCGATGAGCAGCCTGTGAGTGTTACAGCGCTTATCATAAGTGAACATGCCATTAAATGCTTGAATTTCATATCATACCTCTCCTTTAAAAACATAGATAGTCATTATAGCTTAAATGCACGAATTGTCATAGTAAGCATCTTTATCATTGTATCAGCCTTTAAATTAAAATGTGATTTTTTTTCGCAAAACGACAAAAAATTGGTATGAAATGCATGTTTACTACCCATTTTCTAAAGATAATGGGGATTCTGGCTACATCGTTATAAAAAACTGCCAATAGGTCAGATGATATGTCTGACTATTGGCAGTCTATGAAAAAAATAGATATTTACTATCTATAGTAATTACATGCTTGTGTATCCGCCATCTACAGGAAGTGCTATACCTGATACATAGCTGGCTGCAGGTGATGCAAGGAAGCAGGCAGCAGCATCAAGCTCACCCTCAACACCGTATCTTTCCATAGGGATAGCTGACTTAGCATATTCCTTGAAGAAATCTGAATTAAGAGTCTCTTCTGTAAGTGGTGTGTAGAAGTAGCCTGGGCAGATAGAATTAACGGTAATTCCGTATTTACCCCATTCACCTGCAAGGGCTCTTGTGAGATTTACAACACCGCCCTTGGCAGCATGATATGGAGAAGAAGGAGCAATCTTATTACCAACAAGTCCATACATTGAAGCTATATTTATAATTCTTCCGTATTTAGCAGGAATCATAGCTTTCTTGGCTACAGCTCTTGCAACCTTGAAGGTTCCGAAAAGGTCTATATTAAGTTCGTTTGAGAACTGTTCATCTGTTATATCTTCAGCAGGAGCAACTGCACCTGTTCCAGCGTTATTGATAAGAATATCGATTCTTCCAAAATGCTCCAACACCTGATCTACAGCCTTCTCAACCATCTCTGTATCTGTTATATCGCATCTTACTGCATATGTATCGACACCATATTCATCATGGATTTCCTTGGCTACCTGATCGATAAGCTCCTGACGTCTTGCAAGTGCTACGATAGAAGCGCCCTGACGAGCCAGAGCCTTAGCCATCTGAACACCAAGACCTGTTGAACATCCTGTTACTAAAGCTACTCTTCCTGAAAGATCAAAAATATTGTTATTCATATATATACATCCTTTCTTTTGAAACGATTGTGTGCAATTGATTTAGTACAATATATCACAGAAATAAATTGTATGCAATACATTTTTAGAAATATTATTCTATAATTTTTAATTGTACTTGGACCAAATGCAATTAAAGAGATTATAAACGAGTTAGCCATAACTAACAATACCCTTTTTATTGATTTTTTTTATGGAATTATCTGGAAAAATGAAGTTATAAATTTTTATAACTTGAAAAAATAATAAATCTAAGTAAATGTTAGCATTAGCTAACTAAAAATGATATCATATTATATAAAAGAAGAAATGATAAAAAGTAAAAGATATAAGGTTTGCTGTTGTACCGCCCTTAAAAAGTCAGATATAAAAACAAACGATTGGATGTTTTACATATATTTTTTTAGTATAATTAAGATAAGTCAGGCATATATGAGCATCTTGGCTGAAACCAGATGGGATAATGAATCGCACAGATGACTTTTTTATATGATCTGATAAGGGAACCGGTAACTATTTAACTTATAATTAATAAAGTTTCACCTATGAGGTCGAATATGGAAGAAGAAAGGATTACAAGAATGCCGATGATAGGAGATACAGCTCCATCATTCAGAAGTATTACTACAAAAGGGAAAATTAATTTTCCTGATGATTACAAAGGAAAGTGGGTTGTTTTCTTTTCACATCCTGCTGATTTTACTCCTGTTTGTACAACAGAGTTTATTGCTTTTGCCAAAAGGAATGATGAATTCAAAGCTTTAAACACAGAGCTTTTAGGACTTTCAATAGACTCACTTCACTCACATCTTGCCTGGGTTAAGAATATAGAGAATATTGACTGGAAAGGTGAGGGTAAGGTCTCTATACCGTTCCCTATAGTTGCTGATATAAGCATGAATGTGGCTAAGATGTATGGAATGCTTCAGACTGTTGCCAAGACCCAGACTATAAGAGCCGTATTTATAATAGATCCTGAGTCTATAGTCAGAACTATTCTCTATTATCCCATGTCTACAGGTAGAAACATAGATGAGATAATAAGAATTATAAAAGCCCTTCAAAAGCATGATAAAGATAATGTTTCTACGCCGGTAGACTGGACTCCCGGAGATGATGTGCTTATGGGATCTCCTCTTACACTTGAAGAAGCTTCTGACAGAATTAAAGGCAAAGACGACCTGATTCCATATGAGTGGTATCTTACTGCAATAAAGGATAGTAGTGATACAGATTTTAATAGTAATACTGATTATAAAGAATCTGATGGCGAAATCTTGATGGAAGATAATACTGATTTTAAAGAATCTGATGGCGAAATCTGGATGGAAGATAATACTGGGAAAAAAATTGCATATATAGAATTCCCAGAATTTGAGCCCGGTAAAGTTGAAGTTACTCATACTGTTGTAGATGAATCATTAAGAGGTCAGGGTATAGCTGGTAAACTTACCAAACAAATGGCTCAAAAACTTATTAAAGAGGGCAAAAAGGCTGAGCTTACCTGTTCATATTCTGTAAAATGGTTTGCTGCTCATAAAGAATTTGGAGAAGCTTTGATTGAACCTGAGAAAGAGTATGAAAAGGCTATGAATATGCCTGATATGGCTTGTGGAGTTCCTAAGCATGGCAAGGACAAAGCGTAAATCTAACAGAAACCAATTATAAGTAACAATAAAAGCCTATTATAAGTAACAACAAAAGCCTATTATTAAGTAACAATAGAAAACAATTAGAAATAATAAACTCCCCGGTTCTGCCGGGGAGTTTGCTTCACAATATTGTGACATTTATTATATTGTCTTAGTTGTCCATTCAGCGCAGTTCCAAACCTGAGTTGCAAAAGGCTGATAGAAATCAGGCTCATGACATACCATAAGGATACTTCCTGGATATTCCTTGAGAGCTCTTTGAAGCTCTTCTTTGGCATCAACATCAAGATGGTTTGTAGGCTCGTCGAGTACCAGAAGGTTTGAGGGGTGATTTATAAGCTTACAAAGTCTTACTTTGGCCTGTTCACCTCCTGATAAAACCTTAACCTTGCTCTCTATGTGGTCTGATGTAAGTCCGCATTTTGCGAGTGCTGAACGTACCTCATACTGGTTAAATCCTGGGAATTCTTCCCAGATTTCTTCAAGGCAGGTGGTCTGTATATTAGGATCGGTTTCCTGCTCGAAATATCCAATCTCAAGATAATCTCCAAGTACAACAGAGCCCTGAAGAGGTTTTATAATACCAAGGATGCTCTTTAAAAGAGTTGATTTACCAATACCGTTGGCACCTGTAAGGACGATCTTGCCGCCGCGTTCCATTTCAAGATTAAGCTCTTTGGACAAAGGTGAGTCATATCCAATGATAAGATCCTTGGTCTTAAAGAGATACTTTCCAGGTGTTCTTGCTGTAAGGAAGTTGAATTCCGGCTTAGGCTTTTCGGCAGCTTTCTGGATAAGGTCCATCTTATCAAGCTTCTTTTGTCTGGACATAGCCATGTTTCTTGTTGATACACGAGCCTTGTTCCTTGCAACAAAGTCTTTGAGCTGGGCGATTTCCTGCTGCTGTCTCTTATAAGCTGCTTCATTCTGGGCTTTCTGCATCTCATATACTTCCTGGAAGTGATCGTAGTCACCTACATAGCGGGAGAGTTTACAGCCTTCCATGTGATAGATGATGTTGATGACGCTATTAAGGAAAGGAATATCATGGGAAATAAGAATAAATGCATTCTCATATTCCTGAAGATAGCGCTGAAGCCAGTTTATATGTTCAACATCAAGGTAGTTGGTAGGCTCATCGAGAAGGAGGATGTCAGGTTTTTCCAAAAGAAGCTTACCAAGAAGAACTTTAGTTCTCTGGCCGCCGGAAAGCTCTGTAACATCTTTATCAAGGCCAAGCTCTAATAATCCAAGAGCCCTTGCTACCTCTTCAACCTTAGCATCTATCATATAGAAATCATGGTTTGTAAGATATTCCTGCAGCATTCCTGCTTCATCAAGGTATTCTGTCATTGTAGCTTCATCAACTTCAGCCATTTTTTCATAAAGCTCTTGTATGTGCTGCTCTGTCTGATAGAGTGAATCGAAGGCGCTGTGAAGCACGCTTCCTATTGTCATGCCGTTTTCAAGAACTGCATGCTGGTCAAGGTAGCCTGCTTTAACATTCTTGGACCATTCAACCTTACCTTCATCTGGCATAAGAGAGCCTGTGATGATATTCATGAAAGTAGACTTACCTTCGCCGTTAGCACCTACAAGTCCGATATGTTCTCCCTTTAAAAGTCTGAATGACACATCTTCAAATATAGCTCTGTCACCAAAACCATGAGACAAGTGTTCAACATTTAAAATACTCATTAAAAGTAACCTCAATTTGTGATATCAGAGGAATAAGCCTTTGGTATATAGCTTTGGAACATTCTTGAATATCATATTCAAGATTTTATGTGATATTTAGCTTATCCTTTGATGGAAATAAATTTGCCTGTCTATAATATCTAAATTATGACTATTATGCAAGATTGTGGTAAAATTTGGATATGAAAAATGCAGAAGAGATGTTTATTAAAGGTAATGTAAAAGAAGCTTTTGAAATATTTCTTTCTCTGGCGCAGGAGGGCAATGGGAGAGCGATGTATTTTCTTGCGCTCTATTATGCCCTTGGTCTTGGCGA
>NZ_JAILQF010000373.1 GCF_024699075.1 Butyrivibrio sp. | reverse complement strand
TTATCTCCTTATGCTGTTAACAGCAAGGTTATGGCTAATGCAGGTGATAAGGCGGTATTTATGCACTGTCTTCCTTCATATCACGACCTTAATACCAAGATGGGTCAGAAGATCAAGGACAAATACGGACTTGATGAGATGGAAGTTACAGATGAAGTGTTCGAATCAGAGCAGTCACTGGTATTCCAGGAAGCCGAAAACAGAATGCACACGATAAAAGCGGTTATGTACGCGACGATTTGAGATTTTTGAGCAGTTTAATTAGAAATATAAGTTGTCCCCTGTAAGCTAAGTTGCTTATAGGGGATTTTTGCGTATAATTTAAAGGGATATAGAAGTACATCCATGTACTTCTAAACATATCCAGTTACATCCTGTAACAGTCGGATATAGAAGTACATCCATGTACTTCTGAGAATATCCCGGTTACCTCCTGTAACTGGGGATATAGAAGTACATCCATGTACTACAATTAAAGTGCGAAGTTTAAGTTGATATAAAGAGGTTTTTACATGCAGGAAATGACAGAAGATAGGATCAGATCTATGCTTACTACAAAGTGGGCTGGACAGAATCTTTATGTGAAAAAAGAAACCGGTTCGACCAATGATGATGCCAAAGAGGCCGGGCAGAATGGACAGGCTCATGGAACGCTTATAGTTGCTGATATGCAGACAAAGGGGCGGGGGAGAAATGGCAGATACTGGCATACTCCTAAGGAGAAGAATATAGCAATGAGTCTTCTTTTGCATCCTGAGTTTCCACCTGCCAAGGCACCTGAACTTACTATAGTAATGGGGCTTGCTCTTGCTCAGGGGATAGAAGAGGTATGCGGGCATAAGGTTGGTATCAAGTGGCCCAATGATATAGTTCTTGATAAGCATAAGCTTTGCGGGATCCTTACTGAGATGTATCTTCATGATGGAAGATGTGACGTTGTTATAGGTGTAGGGATCAATGTCAACCAGGAGGTTTTTGCGCCGGAGATTGCTGATATGGCCGGATCTCTTTTCACACAGACTGGTATAGAGTATGATAGGAATGAAGTTATTGCTAAGGTCATGAACGCTTTTGAGAAGGATTATGAACTCTTTTTGGAAAATGAGAATCTAAGGTCCCTTAAGGATAGCTATGAAGCTCATCTTCTTAATAAAGGAGAATCAGTCAGGGTCATTGATCCAAAGGGTGAGTATCAGGGGACGGCGCTTGGAATAACAGATACAGGTGAACTTATAGTAGACAAAGAGGATGGACAAAGAGTTATTATAAATGCAGGAGAAGTATCTGTCCGCGGACTGTATGGGTATGTATGATGTTGATGCCTGTTTGTTGTGGAGGTCAAATTTTTTTGGCATAATTTAACATTTTTGATAAGTGGTGCATTATTACACTGCGTTTGTAAAAGGAGAGTGAAATGAACAAAAAACTGGTCCTTGTAGTTGATATAGGAAATACAAATTTTACATATGGAGTTTTTGAGGGAAAAGAGCAGAAAGCAACCTTTCGCATGATGTCTCAGAATTCGCATACTTCTGATGAATACGGAATTGAGCTTATCGCAATGCTTGGCGCTAACGGAATCAATAAAGAAGATATTGAAGGAATAATAGTTGCCAGCGTTGTGCCGAAGGTTATGCATGCATTTGTATCTGCACTTATCAAGTACCTTGGAATAAGGCCTTATATAGTAGGTCCTGGAATCAAGACGGGTATAAAGATCACAACTGAAAACCCCAAGGAGATAGGCCCAGACCTTATTGTAGATGCTGTTGCCGGCTTTGAACTTTATGGCGGTCCTGTAATGGTCATAGATTTTGGAACAGCTACAACTTACGAGATCATAAATGAAAAGGGCGAATTCTTTACAGGTGTTATATCTCCTGGTATCAGAATTTCTGCCAAGGCTTTATGGCAGGATACAGCAAAGCTCCCTGAGATCGAGATCAGAAAACCCGCATCAATACTTGCCAAGGAGACTATTTCAAGTATGCAGGCTGGACTTATGTATGGACAAATCGGTCAGACCAAGTATATAATAAGCCGCATGAAAGAAGAGTCTGGTCTTAGCAACATGAAAGTTGTAGCTACAGGCGGACTTGGAAGAATGCTGGTTGATGATATTCCGGAGATAGACGTATATGATCCGGCGCTTACACTTGAAGGACTTAGAATTCTTTATGAAAAGAACAGAAAAGTTCAGCCTAAGGAAAGCGCTTATGAAGATAAGAGTGAATGAACCATTAGGTTCTCCTTTCAGTCGAACCATGAGGGTAGGAGTAAATCAAAGATTTACTCCTACATTAGGTTCTCCTTTCAGTCGAACCATGAGGTTAATATGATGAATAAAGATAATAATATAAATAATAATGAAGATATGGATGAAAATTTTGAAGGAGCAACTCCTGAATCTATAGATGAAGAGATTCATTCTCAGACTCTTGAAGGTCAGAAGAGAAAGCCTCAGCATCTTATAATCAATAAGGAAACCGGTAAGGTTGTAAATGCAGAAACGGGTGAAGAGGTTCAGTCGATTGATATTGTTACTGAAGATGGAATGCTTGGTTCTGTATCTTCAAGCGGAAGAATCGTTCTTTGCGGTGCCAATGCTTATGAGGAAAAGTATTACTACAATCCTCTTTTTAAGAGAGTTCCGGAGAGTATCCAGAAGGAGCTTCGTATAATCTGTGTTCTGTATACTCAAAATGCAGGAGGAGTCTTTACTATAGAGTTTGAAGAAGATGGAACTATCACTATGGAGACCAATGCAGATGAAGAGGATATCACTTATGATGAAGTAAGTGCAGGCCTTTTAATTGGAGAAATTAGAAGACAGCGCCAGGATCTTTTCAAGGCTCTTGAAACATATTACAAGGTAATTGTTCTCCACCATGATATATCAGAGCTTTTAAGCGAAGATGAAACAGATGATGAGGACTAAAGGAGTTGATCTTTGATCAACTCCGCGAATTTATGGAACAAAGTTCCATAAATATCGAACCATGAGGGGAGGAGTAAATCAGAGATTTACTCCACGAATTGATGGAACAGAGTTCCATCAATATCGAACCATTAGTCACTCGCTTCACTCGCGACATGAGGGGAGGAGTAAATCAAAGATTTACTCCACGAATTTATGGAACAAGTTCCATAAATATCGAACCATTAGGTTCTCCTTTCAGTCGAACCATGAGGTTGAAAATGCAATATTATCATGAGCTGCAGATTGGCAGCGTTACTATTCCTAACAATATAATCTTAGGCCCTATGGCAGGTGTATCAGACCTGCCATTTCGTTTGCTGTGCCATGAGCAGGGTGCAGGGCTTGTATGCATGGAGATGGTATCTGGTAAGGCCATAACCTATAAGAACAAAAAGACAGGTGACCTTATGGAGATACATGAGGGTGAGCATCCCGTATCGCTCCAGCTCTTTGGATCAGAACCTGATACTATGGCAAAGGCAGTTGAGATGATCAATGACAGGCCCTTTGATATTCTTGATATCAATATGGGATGTCCTGTTCCCAAGGTTGTATCTAACGGCGAAGGGTCAGCTCTTATGAATGATCCTTCTTTAATAGAAGAGCTTGTAAGAAGTGCCAAAAACAGTACAGATCGTCCTGTGACAGTTAAGATTCGCAAAGGCTTTACCGAAGAAAGTGTTAACGCTGTAGAATGTGCCCTTGCTGCACAAGCGGGTGGAGCTGCTGCAGTTGCAGTTCATGGGCGTACAAGGCAGCAGTATTATAGCGGCAAGGCTGACTGGACTATTATTGCAAAAGTCAAAGAGGCTTTATCCATTCCGGTTATAGGTAATGGAGACGTTGTAGATAGCGAATCTGCAAAGAAGATGATTGATGAGACCGGATGCGACGGCGTTATGGTGGCAAGAGCTGCTCAGGGTAATCCCTGGATATTCAGAGAGATCGCAGCAGGACTTAAGGGAGAAGACATACCGGATCGTCCTTCTTCCAAAGAAGTATACGACATGATAATAAGGCATGCCGACCTTCAGCTTAAATATAAGGGCGAATATATAGGTATCAGAGAGATGAGAAAGCATGTCTCCTGGTACACTGCAGGATATCCGAATTCTGCAAGGCTTAGAGATGCTGTTAATTCCATGGAAGATATGGATAGCCTCAAAAAGGCTTGCAGAGAAGTCTTTTTGGCGGAATAATAATAGGACAGTTGTAAGAATTAGGAAATATCCTATTGCGTTTTAAAATTTATTATTGTAGAATATACGAGTTATATTCTACTTATACGAAATTTGACTAAAATAATGTTTTAAATAAAGATTTTAGGAGGCACAAGCAGACCATGGATGAGAAGAAGATTTTAACTTATGAAGGCCTGAAGAAGTACGAGGACGAACTCGAGAACCTTAAGGTCGTTAAAAGAAAAGAAGTTGCAGAGAAGATAAAAGAAGCTCGTGAACAGGGTGACCTTTCTGAGAACGCTGAGTATGATGCAGCTAAAGATGAGCAGCGTGATATCGAAGCAAGAATCGAAGAGCTTGAGAAGATTCTCAAAAATGCAGAAGTAGTAGTTGAAGAAGAAGTTGATCTTGATAAGATCTCCATCGGTTGCAAAGTTAAAGTTAAAGATATAGAGCTTGATGAGGAAGTTGTATATAAGATCGTAGGATCTTCAGAAGCAGATTCTCTTAAGGGCAAGATCTCTAACGAGTCTCCTGTTGGTAAGGCTCTTATTGGAGCTAAGAAGAACCAGACAGTTAAGGTTGAGACTCAGGTTGGCGTTCTCAAATTCAAGGTTCTTGAGATCGAGCGTCCACAGATCGCTTAAGTTTTAACTTGTAAGAGGCCGGGGACATCGGCTAATAATAGTGTATGACTCAAATTAAAGTCCTGTGTTATGCACAGGACTTTTGTTGCGTGAAGTACTCCTGTAATACGAGCTCTGCAGGCAGGTACTGAATACAAGTCTCGTAAGTGAGGTAAGAAATGGCAGATAACAATCAGCAGAACAAGGGTGCTGCACCCGCAGAAGAGCAGGACGTTGGAAGACTTCGTCAGGTAAGACGTGATAAGCTCAAGGAATTACAGGATGCCGGTAAGGATCCTTTTCAGATAGTAAAATATGATCAGACACATCACACTAAGGAAATTCGTGATAACGTAGAAAAGTTTGAAACAGTTCTTGAAGTAGGAGAAGATGGAAGGACAATTACTCCTTCAAGAGAGTCAGTTCCTGCAGACAAGATCGTATCTATCGCTGGTCGTATGATGTCCAAGCGTGTAATGGGTAAGGCATCATTTTGTAATGTTCAGGACAGAGACGGACGTATGCAGGTATATGTATCACGTAATGATCTTGGTGATGAAGCATATGCAGAGTTCAAGCGTATGGACATCGGTGATATCGTAGGAATCAAGGGATTTGTATTTAAGACCAAGACAGGTGAACTTTCAGTTCATGCATTTGAGCTTACCCTTCTTTCAAAGTCCCTTATGCCACTTCCTGAGAAGTTCCATGGACTTACAGATACAGAGACAAGATATAGACAGAGATACGTTGACCTTGTAATGAATGAAGACGTTAAGGAGACATTCAAGAAAAGGTCTGCAATCCTTCGTGAGATCCGTAACTTCTTATCAGGCCGTGATTTCATGGAAGTTGAAACACCTATGCTTGTTGAGAACGCAGGTGGTGCTGCAGCAAGACCTTTCATAACACACTACAATGCACTTGGAGAAGACAGAAAGCTTCGTATCTCTCTTGAGCTTTATCTTAAGAGACTTATCGTAGGTGGAATGGAAAGAGTATACGAGATCGGCCGTGTATTCCGTAATGAAGGAACAGATCCTCGTCACAATCCTGAGTTTACACTTATGGAGCTCTATCAGGCATATACAGATTATGAAGGAATGATGGAACTTACAGAGTCCATGTTCAGATATCTTGCCGAGACTGTATGTGGTACAACTCAGATTACATATGGCGACAAGGTTATTGACCTTGGTAAGCCTTTTAAGAGACTTACAATGTCAGATGCTGTTAAAGAATATGCAGGTGTTGATTTTGAGACTATCGAGTCCGCAGATGCTGCAGTAGCTCTTGCGAAGGAAAAAGGTCTTGAGATCGAGGCAGGTCACGATACAAAGGGTGATATCTTAAACCTCTTCTTCGAAGAGTTCTGCGAAGACAAGATGATTCAGCCTACATTCATCATGGATCACCCTGTTGAGATCTCACCTCTTACAAAGAGAAAGCCTTCTGATCCTTCCAAGGTTGAGCGTTTCGAGCTTTACATCAATGGATGGGAGATGTGTAACGCATACTCAGAGCTCAATGATCCTATCGATCAGAGAGAGCGTTTCAAGGCACAGGATGCACTTGCAGAAGCAGGTGATGAAGAAGCTAACCATACAGATGAAGACTTCCTTAATGCTATGGAGATCGGTATGCCTCCAACAGGTGGTATTGGATATGGTATAGACAGACTTTGCATGCTCCTTACAAATGCACCAAGTATCCGTGATGTACTCCTTTGGCCTGCACTTAAGTCACTTGATCCAAATGCAAGAAAGTCATCTGAAGCTGAGGCAGAATCTACAGGATTCTTCACTCCTAACAACAAGATCGACTTCTCTAATGTTAAGATCGAGCCTTTATTCGAAGAGAACGTTGACTTCGAGACATTCTCAAAGTCGGACTTTAGAGCTGTTAAGGTTAAGGCCTGCGTAGCAGTTCCTAAGTCCAAGAAGCTCCTTCAGTTCACACTTGATGATGGAACAGGCACAGATAGAACTATCCTTTCAGGAATTCATGCATATTATGAACCTGAAGAACTTGTTGGCAAGACACTTGTAGCTATTACAAATCTTCCACCAAGAGCCATGATGGGAATTGAATCATGCGGTATGCTTCTTTCTGCAGTAAATAACAAGAAGGATTCAGAAGACGAAGAGCTTCACCTTCTTATGGTTGATAACCACATCCCTGCAGG
>NZ_JAILQF010000353.1 GCF_024699075.1 Butyrivibrio sp. | reverse complement strand
AAGGCTTATTGATAATTTCTGGAATAAGGAAAGAGAAGCCTTTTTTGACAGAGATAAGAATCATCAAATGATGGACGTCCTGACCCATAATAATCTTAGAATGATGTACTGGCACAGTATGGACAGGGAAAGGGCTGACAGATTTGTAAAAAGACATCTGTTAAACGAAAAGGAATTCTGGACTATGATGCCGCTTCCATCTGTTGCCGTAAATGACAGCATGTATAGAAATTATGATGTGAATAACTGGAGCGGCCAGCCTCAGGCACTTACCTATCAAAGGGCTATTGAGGCGCTTGAATACTACGGTTATTATGGTCTTATTCAGGTTCTTGGAAGAAAGCTTTTTGAAGCTATAGGTGAAGATTGTATATTTGTTCAGCAGTATGATCCTTTTACCATGAAACCTTCACTTGATGGAGTTGAAGGAAAACAGGATGCTTATGGGCCGGCCATGCTTTCGGTACTTGAATATATAAGCAGAATGTATGGGGTATGCTATAAAAAGGATAGACTCATCTGGAGCTGTATCAAAAAGGAAGAAGGTTATTACGAACAGCATCTTATGGGACATGTCTACAGGCTTGAGAGGACCAAAGATAAGGCATATGGTTTTATAGATGGTAAGGAGATTTTTGAACTTGATAAGGGAGTAAGGATAGAAACTGATATGGAGGGAAAGGAGCTTTTCATATACGATGATCTATAACATTCTTGATTACAATGCTGTAGGCGATGGAACAACAAAGTGTACCAAAGCTATACAGGCAGCAATAAATGACTGTAGTATAACAGGAGGTCGGGTTTATATTCCTTCCGGAATATTTCTGTCAGGGTCTTTGCGCCTTTTATCCAATGTTGAACTGTATCTTGATAAGGGAGCTGTTCTTAGATCAAGCCTTGATGAAGAGGACATGATAGATTTTTCCAAAGATTTTGTCGATGATAATGCTGATACAGGATGGGAAGGCGGATGCTTTTTATTTGCCTGCCATGAACGTAATATAACTATTCAGGGAATGGGAGTAATAGACGGGCAGGGAAGAGAAGTCTTTTATGACGATGAACCTTTGGAAGCTGAGCATGAATGTCCTCTTAATGTAAGAGGATTTAGGCCAAGACTTAGTTTTCTTGAAGATATAGAAAATCTTGTGATCAAGGATGTGACTTTTTATGATGCGGCCTTTTGGACCCTTCATATGGCAGGCTGCAGGAAGGTCAGGATTGAAAATATTGTAATAGACAATAATAGGAGAGCTCCTAATACAGATGGTATAGATCCTGACTGTTGTAGCGATGTTATTATAAGCGGATGTAAGATTACATCAGGAGATGACTCGGTTGTCATTAAGTCAACCGCCCCAATGTATAATAAGTATGGAGAATCCAAGGATATAATAGTAAATAACTGCATACTTTCTACAAGCTGCAGCGCTATAAAGATAGGGACTGAGACTTATGGCGATATACACGATATTATTATTTCTGACTGTATTATAAGAGACTGTATTCGCGGAATAGGTATATGGTCAAGAGATGGCGGAGATATTTATAATATTGTTGTCCATCATATTGTTGGAAGTGTCAGGAACTATTCAGACAGCAGTATAAGAAATGAAGGAATATACAGCTGGTGGGGTGAAGGGGACCCTGTATTTATGAGCTCTGCGCAAAGAGAAGGAGTAGATAGGATTCCCGGCATTATCCATGATATAAATATTGATAATCTGAATATGACGGCAGAAAACCCTGTCCTTATACTGGGCGAAGACTATTCACCTATACAAAGAGTAACGATTACAAATTCCAGGATCCTGCTCAAAAAAGTAAGTTCAAAACAAAAACTTATAGCAGATGAAAGACCTTCCAAAAGAGGAAGATACGAGATTGAAAGTATGTCCATCTGTAAGAGAGAAGTAAGAGATCTTATAACAGACATAACCTTTATCAAAGATAAAAGCTTTTCCTTTTGACAAATAAAAAACCCGCATCCGTTTAACATACGGAATGCGGGTTTTGCAGCTATAAATTACTCTGTAGCAAGCTGGAAGAAGTTGACTTTCTTATTGAGAGAGTCAGCAAGTTCCTTAAGATCTGTTGCTGAGTTACTGATAAGTGCAAATGTTGCATTAAGTTCTTCCATAGAAGCGTTGGTCTCTTCTGTAGAGGCGGCATTCTGCTGTGATATAGCAGAAAGCTCTGCGATAAGGTCTACAAGCTGAGCCTTGGAAGAATTAAGCATCTGAACCTTGTCGGAAATAGTCTGGGTATTGTGCTCTACGTTGTTAACGTTTGATACAACGCCGTCCATATCAGACTTTGTACCGTTAAGCTGATTGTTCTGCTCTTCAAAGGCAGCATTAAGCTCTTCTATGATCTCCATACTCTTAGTAGAGTCAGATACAAGATCTTCTACGATCTCATTGATAGTAGAAGCAGCTGTATTGGACTGCTGTGCAAGAAGTCCTATTTCATTAGCAACTACTCCAAATCCCTTACCATAGTCGCCTGCTCTTGCAGCTTCTATAGAAGCGTTAAGAGACAGAAGGTTAGTCTGGCTTGAGATCTCTGTGATAGAATGTGATGCATCTGCTATCTTCTTGACAGCATTATTAGTAGCCTTAACCTGAGCATCTATATCCATCATTGAAGACATAACAGTCTTGTTCTGTTCCATGAGACTATCAAGAGCATTTACAGTTCTTCTTGCTGCATCAAGCATCTGACTTGTTGCGTTTGAGAGATCTTCTACGCTTACACCGATATCATCGATGCTATCACCCATTTCATTTGTATTAGTTGCAGATGTTTCTACGCTTTCAGCCTGTGATACAGCACCCTTGCTGATATCGCCTACAGCTTCAGCTACCTGACTGGATACATGTGAAGCAGTCTGAGCAGATGTTGAAAGTGACTCACCTGACTGTGTAACCTTACCTGAAAGTGAAAGAGTTGTTGATATTACATCTGTAAGCTTATTCTTAAGTCCGTCTGCACTACGAACGATATCACCGAATTCATCTTTACGGTTTACATTCTTTTCTTCGAAAGTTGCAGAAAGGTCACCTGTACTAAGTTGTTTAAGTCCACTTACTACATCTTTTACAACCTTCTTGGAGCTTATAAGCATTGTAACACCAATACCGAAGCTTATAAGAAGAATGATACCACTTAAAAGTGTCATCTCGCCTGCTGCT
>NZ_JAILQF010000349.1 GCF_024699075.1 Butyrivibrio sp. | reverse complement strand
GGATATAAGGCTGATAATGAAGGCAGTAAAGATAAAGCAGATAATAATGCTGCAGATACTGTAAGATACGAAGGCCATGTAGAGCCATTTGAAGCTACAAGATATGAAAAGCTTCATAAGCAAGACAATAAGCCTGTATATATAAATGATGTGGCACAGGTTCCTGTAAGAGTTGCAGATAATGATTCAAGCCCTATATGGTCATCTCATAAAGAACAGGATCCTGAACAGGTCAAGGCCAATGAAAGTCTTGTACACAAGATTCTTGGAAATCCTGTCAAAAAGCCGGAAGACTACGAGTCACCCATCATCAAAAAGGCAGAGACTACAATTGTAGAAAAACCTGTTCAGATGGAGCTTTTTGATACCAAAATGCTGACCAAGGAAAACAGACGTCAGTATAATATCATAGGTCAGATATTTGATACCTACTGGATCCTTGAGTTTAAAGATAAGATCTATATGGTAGACCAGCATGCAGCTCATGAGAAGGTTAACTTTGAGCGTATGATGGCAAGGTTCAAGAATAAGACCATGACATCTCAGATGATGGAGCCTCCTGTTATCATGACATTGAGCTCTCAGGAAGAAGAGATGTTCCTGTCATTTAGAGAATATTTTGAAAATCTCGGCTTCCAGATTGATGAGTTTGGCGGTAAGGAATATGCTATGCGTGCTGTTCCTCAGGACCTTTTTGGATGCACCAATGCAAGAGAGATGTTTATGGAGATCCTTGATGAGCTCACACATGAATCAGGTCATAGAGAACCTCAGGTTATTTACTATAAGATTGCCAGCATGGCTTGTAAGGCATCAGTAAAGGGTAACACAAGGATGTCTGTAGAAGAGATGGAAGAGCTTATAGATGAGCTCCTTACTCTTGATAATCCTTATAACTGCCCTCATGGAAGACCGACCATAATCTCTATGAGTAAGTATGAGATAGATAAGAGATTTAAGCGCGTTATTGAGTGAGGTATATGAATAAACTAATAATTCTAACAGGACCTACGGCTGTAGGTAAATCCAAATTATCAATAGAACTTGCAAAGAAAGTCGGCGGAGAGATAATCTCCGCTGATTCCATGCAGGTATATAAACATATGGACATTGGTACGGATAAAATAAAGACAGAGAATATGGGTGGTGTTCCCCATCATCTTATAGATATTCTCGAACCGACTGAAGATTTCAACGTAGTTCTTTTTCAAAAGTATGTTAAGGAAGCTATGGAAGGAATCTACCACAGAGGGCACATACCGATCCTTGTCGGAGGCACGGGCTTTTATATCCAGGCTATTCTATATGAGATTGATTTTACAAAGACTGATGCAGATATGTCATACAGGCATGGGCTTGAGCAGATTGCCATGATCAAGGGGCCTGAAGTACTTCATCAAAGGCTTGAGCTTGTAGATCCTGAATCTGCTATAGCAATTCCTGCAGGTAATGTCAAAAGAGTCATTAGAGCTCTTGAATATTATGAAAAGACGGGGCGTAAGATTTCTGATCATAACAGGGAGCAGCACGAGAAGACATCTCCCTATGATTTCAGATATTTCGTTCTAACAGATGATAGAGAAGTACTCTATGAAAGAATAGAAAAGCGTATTGATAAAATGATCGAGGAAGGTCTTGAAGATGAATGCAGAAGGTTGAAAGACATGGGAGTTGAGCCTTCAATGACCTCTATGCAGGGCCTTGGCTACCGCGAGATGATGGGATATATAGATGGAGAATATGACCTTGAACGCGCTATATATCTTATAAAGAGAAATACAAGGCATTTTGCCAAGAGGCAGCTTACCTGGTTTAGAAGAGAGAAAGATGTCATCTGGGTTGACAAGTCAGAGTATAATAGAGACGATGCTCAGGTTCTTGATGCGATACTTACAAAGATCTGAGATTGTTTTTGAAAGGAAGTAGGTTTTAAATGGCAGATTTTAACAGAGAGGAAATGTATAAGCAGCTTGGCATTTCCAAAGAAGTATATGAATATGGCGAAGCTATAGAAAGTGATCTTAAGGCTCGCTTTTCAAAAATTGATGAAATTGCTGAATACAACCAGCTTAAAGTCGTTAAGGCTATGCAGGATGCAAAGGTTCAGGAGGCGTGCCTTCTTGGAACAACCGGTTATGGCTATAATGATCTTGGAAGAGATACACTTGAAGAGGTTTATGCACATATTTTCCATACAGAAGATGCACTTGTTCGCCCTCAGATAACATGCGGAACTCATGCACTTGCTCTTGCCCTTATGAGTAACCTTCGCCCTGGAGATGAGCTTTTATCCCCTGTTGGTAAGCCTTACGATACACTTGAAGAAGTTATCGGAATAAGACCTTCCAAGGGATCACTTGCAGAATACGGTATTACATACAAGCAGGTAGACCTTAAAGCTGATGGCGGATTTGATTTCGATGGAATCAAGGCTGCCATAAATGACAAAACAAAACTTGTTACGATTCAAAGATCAAAGGGATACCAGACAAGACCGACTCTTTCTGTAGAGAGAATCGGAGATCTTATCTCTTTTGTCAAAAATATTAAACCCGATGTTATATGCATGGTAGATAACTGCTACGGTGAATTTGTAGAGACTATTGAGCCTTCAGATGTAGGTGCAGACATGGTTGTAGGATCTCTTATCAAGAATCCGGGCGGCGGCCTTGCTCCAATTGGCGGATATATAGCCGGCAAAAAAGAATGTGTTGAAAATGCAGCTTACAGACTTACAAGCCCTGGACTTGGCAAGGAAGTTGGAGCATCTCTTGGCATACTTACTCAGTTCTATCAGGGACTTTTCATGTCTCCTACAGTAACTGCAAGTGCTCTTAAGGGAGCTATATTTGCTGCTAATCTTTATGAGAGATTTGGCTTTGGAGTTCTTCCAAACGGCTCTGAAGACCGATTTGATATTATACAGTCAATTACTTTCGGTAAGCCCGAAGGCGTTATCGCATTCTGTGAAGGAGTTCAGAGCGCTGCACCTGTAGACAGCTTTGTAACACCGGAGCCTTGGGATATGCCGGGTTACGATAGCCAGGTAATAATGGCAGCAGGAGCCTTCGTATCAGGATCATCAATAGAGCTTTCTGCTGATGGACCAATAGCTCCTCCATATGCTGTATATTTCCAGGGAGGACTTACATATCCTCATGCAAGATTCGGAATTCTTAAAACAGTACAGTATATGCTGGATAAAGGACTTATTACCAAAGATCAGCTTATATATAAAAATTGATTAAGGGTATACATCAATTTTATTTTGTAGTAAAATTATTATGCTTTCATCTGCCCGGAGAGGCTTATTTGCTTGCAGGAGAAAGCATGAATAATACAAGCAGGTCCCTAAGATTAAAACTTCGCGATGGAGTTACTTTAAAAGAAGACCTTCCGTTCGAGAAATTCCTGAAGTATGGACCTCAGAACCTTACTGATTCTGAGCTACTTGCAATTATCATAAGATGCGGTACTAAAGACCACGATCCTATGGAAATAGGTCAGGAGATCCTTAGAAAATGCAGAAATTATGAATCGGGAATTGGAGGGCTTTATCAGCTTTCCGTTGATGAGCTTAAGACAATAGATGGTCTTGGACAGGTCAAGGCAGTGCAGATTAAATGCATAGCAGAACTGTCATTGCGGATTAGTCGTAGTAAGAAGAATGATGTTATTACCTTCACAAGTTCAGAAGATATAGCACTTTACTATATGGAACAGCTACGACATAAAGATCAGGAACATGTGATCCTTATTGCACTTGATGCAAGGATGCGTCTTATATGTGATAAGACATTATACATAGGAACAGTATCGTCCTGCACTGTCAGCGCCAGAGACATATTCAGGCAGGCACTTATGACAGGGGCGGCACAGATTGCACTTATTCACAATCATCCAAGTGGAAGTGCACTTCCGTCAGAAGCAGATATTCAGATGACCAGGAGAATCTGGGAACTTGGACGTGTTTTGGAAATTCCTGTTTATGATCACATTATAATCGGTGACAGGCAGTATTCCAGTTTGAATGAAATTATATTAAAAAATGATCAGTACAATTGATTTTCAGGAGGTTCGGCTTTGATTAACGCTTTCGGAATCGATCTTGGTACCAGCACTATCAAGATCTATAACAAATCTACAGATTCTACCCTTGTTCAGAAGAATATGATAGCAATTCAGAACAAGACAACAGTTCTTGCTTACGGTGATGAAGCCTATGATATGTATGAGAAGGCTCCAAGCAATATTAAGGTTACATATCCGCTCAATAATGGTGTTATTGCAGATATCAAGAATATGGAAATGCTGGTTAAGCTTTTTGTTACAGATGAGCTTAAAGGCGGCGTCAAGCAGTCAGATTATTATATAGCTATTCCCTATGATATTACAGAAGTAGAGAAGAGAGCCTTCATTGATCTTATCAGAGACAGTAATGTCAAATCAAAGAGAGTTAACGTAGTATATAAGGCTATCGCAGACGGCCTTGGAATGGATGTTGATGTTAAGAACTCAAATGGTGTTCTTGTTGTTAACGTAGGTTATGATACAACTGAGATCTCAGTTCTTTCACTCGGAGGAATAGTTCTTAGTAAGCTTATAAAAGTTGGTGGTCGTAAGTTTGATGAATCAATAAGAAGTGCTATCCGTAAGGAATATAGTCTTATCATTGGTTCTAAGACAGCTGAGAGCGTTAAGATCGATCTTCGTGATCTTGAGAAGGAAGGAAAGCCGGCTATCGTATACGGAAGAGATATCGTAACAGGTCTTCCTATCGAGCGTGAGATTCCTACAGATATCGTTAATAATGCACTTGTCGAGAACTTTGATACAATTCTTGATAATGTTAAAGCAACTCTTGAGAGAACACCTCCGGAACTTGCTGCTGATATTTATAAGCATGGTCTTTATCTTACAGGTGGAGCTTCTCAGGTTTGCCACCTCGCTCAGAGAATCAGTAACGGATGCGGACTTAATGTTAATATTTCTGAAGAGCCTGTTGAATCTGTTACTCTTGGACTTTCAAAAATAATCAAGGATGATCAGTACAAATCACTTGCTATGTTGAAGGAATGAGTAAATGAGTCCTGTGATAAAGAGAGGAGGAGATAAGTTTACCATCCCCGGTAAGTATCTCCTCTTTATTTTAACAATCGTGGCTGTCGCACTGATGGTCATAACACTTACAACAAGCCTGTTCTCCGGAATTGCAAATACAATTGCCGGATTTGTTGTGGTGCCATTTCAAAGGGGAATTACAGCTGCAGGTACTTGGCTTATAAGTGAAGCTGACAGACTCGAAACGATCGAGCAGCTCCAGACTGAAAATGAAGAGCTTCAGGCTAAAGTAGATCAGCTTACAGAAGAGAATATGCAGCTTACTCAGGACAAATACGAGCTTAATACATTAAGAGAGCTTTATGAGCTTGATGCCCAGTATGAATCCTACGAAAAGGTTGGAGCTCATGTCATAGCCAAGGATTCAGGTAACTGGTTCTATAGCTTCGTTATTGATAAGGGTCTTGATGACGGACTTGCTATTGATATGAATATAATAGCTGGCGGAGGTCTTGTTGGAAGAATAACATCAATTGGTCCTGACTGGGCTAAGGTTACGACCATAATAGCAGACAATTTCTCTGTAAGCGGAATGGTTCTTTCTACTTCTGACAATCTGATCGTAACAGGCGATCTTGAAGCTTATGAGAATGGAGTTATCACTTTCTCCAAACTTCAGGATAGTGCTGATGTAGTCGTAATAGGCGATAAGGTTGTTACTTCAAATATTTCAGATAAATACCTTCCTGAAATACTTATTGGATATATAACAACAATCGAATCTGATTCCAACAATCTTACGAAGTCAGGTACGCTTACTCCGGCTGTTGATTTTGAGCATCTTGATGAGGTGCTTGTCATAACGACACTTAAACAGACAGTTGATGATTGAAGAGTGAAGCGACGTAAGGACAACTTCAAATATGCGTAAATTTCTTGTTACTTTACTAATGATAATTGCATGCTTTGTTCTGCAGACTGCATTTTTCAGATACTTTGCATTTGGCGGAACTGTTCCGAACTGTCTCATGATAATCACTTGCTCAAGCGGTATCATGAGAGGGGAGAAGCATGGTCTTTTAGCCGGATTTATAACCGGTATTCTTGTAGATATATTCTTTGGCGATTTTATTGGTATATATGCAATTCTTTACATGTATGCCGGATTCTTCGCTGGTTTGTTCCACAAGATCTTTTTCCCGGAAAATATAATACTTCCTCTTACAATAATAATAGTGGGAGACTTTATATATCAGTTTTTGTGCTATGTTCTGTTCTTTTTGCTTCGCGCAAAATTCCAGATTGGTCACTATATGACACATCAGATCATTCCTGAGGTCGTATATACCGCGATCATAGCTCTATTCCTGTATCCGATAATACTTAAGATCAATACTAAATTAGATGATATTATTCAAAGGAGCGCAACTAAGTTTGTTTGATGATGTTAAAGAAGCAGTTCTAAAATTTATCACTTCAAGGTTCACAGTTATAGCGCTGGTTATGATTCTTGCTGCCAGTGGTATTTTGTATCGCCTTTTTGAACTTCAGATAATCAACGGTGAATCTTATCTTGAATCCTTTCAGCTCAGAATTGAGAAGACCAAGGATATTCAGGCAACTCGCGGTAATATCTATGACCGCAATGGTAATCTTCTTGCCTACAACGAACTTGCCAATAACGTTGTAATAGAAGATGTCTATGAATCTGACTCCCTTAGAGATGAAAATATTAATGCAACTATCAATAAAGTAATCGATATTGTTGAGAGTAACGGCGACACTGTTGTTAATGATCTCAGTATACAGCTTGATGAGAACGGTGATTTTGAATTCACTGTAGAAGGTACGTCTTTACTTAGGTTTCTTGCTGATATATATGGATATACTACGGTAGATCAGCTTGCTTACAAGGAAAGAACTGCAACCCCGGATGAAGTCATGGAATATCTGGGTAAAAAGTTTGAAGTTGGCGGTCTTACTGATCCTGATGATTCAAAGAGTTTTGAAGTAGGATACGGATATACTAACGACAGATTTCTTAAAGTCGTAACTCTGCGTTATTACATGAGTCTTAACTCATACCAGAAGTATATTGATACAACAATTGCAGAGGCGGTTTCTGATCAGACTGTGTCTGATATTATGGAAAACAGCGATATACTCCTTGGTGTAAGTATAGAAGAAAATACTGCAAGAAAGTATGTTGATGCTGAATATTTTGCTTTGATACTTGGATATACAGGTAAAGTATCATCTACTGAACTTGCTGAGCTTCAGGCTGAGTATCCTGATATGGGGTATGCGTCAAGCGATACGGTTGGTAAGTCTGGAATAGAACAGGCTATGGAATCAACACTTCAGGGAACCAAAGGCTCTGAAACTGTCTATGTTGATACAGTAGGTCAGGTACTTGAGACTACCAACTATGTTGAACCAAGGTCTGGTAATGACGTATATCTTACAATTGATAAGGATCTTCAGGAAGCTGCATATGACATTCTTGAATCAAGACTTGCAGGTATTCTTGTTAATAAAATTGTTAATGCCAAGACTGTTAGTACTACTGTAGATTCTTCAGACCTTATGATCGCAATCTATGATGTGTATTTTAAACTGTTCGAGAACTCTGTTATTGATACTACGCATTTCACTGAAGATGATGCCAAAGAAACAGAGCTTAAGGTTCTTAGTGTATTTACTGATAAACAGGCTAGCGTACTTGAAGAGCTTACAAGTGAACTTATGGAGAAAAAGACTCCATATAATGAACTTGAGCTTGAATTCATGAACTATGAGACATATATCACTTCAATACTTCGTAGTGATAGCGTTCTTGTTAATGAAGATACAGAAGATGAGACATATATAACTTATACCCAGGATGAGAGTATATCTCTTTATGAGTATCTGCATTATGCTATAGCAATGAACTGGATTGATATCACAAAGCTCAGTCTTGATAGCCAGTATACAGATTCTGAGGAGATATATGAACATATAGTCTCATATATTATTGATGAACTCAAAAATGATATTACCTTCAGCAAGATGCTCTATCGTTATATTATAGAGGACGATCTTATTACAGGACGTGACTGTTGCAATGTTCTTCTTGAGCAGGGAGTAGTAGAACTTGATGATACAGAGCTTAAATCATGGAATGCAGGAAATGAATCTGCATATACTTTTATCATTAATCGTATTACTAATCTGGAACTTACTCCTGCACAGCTTAACCTTGATCCATGTACAGGATCCATCGTTATAACTGATGTTAATACAGGTGATGTTCTTGCACTTGTATCATATCCTGGATATGACAATAATAAGATGGCCAATGGTGTTGATGCTGAGTACTATGCAAAGCTCCGCGCAGATCTTTCTACTCCTTTGTACAATTATGCTACGCAGCAGAAGACAGCCCCAGGTTCTACATTCAAGCCTATGTCTGCTACTGCAGGACTTATGGAAGGCGTTATAACAACCACATCTACAATTAAGTGTACAGGTACTTTTGATAAGTTCACACAAGGACCTAAGTGTTGGATATATCCTAGTGCGCATGGAGATCTGACTGTTTCAGGAGCTATCACTAATTCCTGTAACTGTTTCTTCTATGAAGTCGGCTATAGACTGGGAAGTGAGAATGGAAGCTATGATTCTGATGAAGGTCTTGAACTTCTTAAGAAATATGCAGATATGTATGGTCTTACAGAAAAGAGCGGAATTGAGATAGAAGAGAGTGCTCCTTCAGTTTCAGATCAGGATGCTGTTAGATCTGCAATCGGACAGGGTACTAACTCATATACAACAGTTCAGCTGGCTCGCTATATTACAACTGTTGCGAATTCAGGAACATGCTTTAATCTTACTCTTATAGATAAGACTACAGACTCTAACGGTAATCTGTTGCAGGAGTATTCTGCAACTGTAAGAAATACTGTTGATCTTCCTTCAAGCTACTGGGATGCTATTCATTCAGGTATGAGAGGCGTTGTAGAAAAGAGAAGCGATTATTCAGACCTTAACGTCCAGGTTGCCGGTAAGACAGGTACAGCGCAGGAAAGAACTGACAGAGCTAACCACGCTTTATTTGTAAGCTATGCACCATATACTAATCCTGAGATTTCTATTACAACGCGAGTTGCTTATGGTTATTCTTCAAGTTATGCAGCTCAGATAACTCGTGATGTATATGATTATTACTATAATGCAGATTCAAGAGAGGATCTCCTTGATGGCTCAGCTCAGTCACTCGAAGGCGGCGGAACAGAAGACTAAGGTATATTGACATATGAAAAAAATTCTTGAATTTTTTAAACGTTACAAATTAAGAAACTATGATTTCATCCTTATATTCCTAGTCATTGCACTTTCTATAGTAGGTGTAGTGGCAGTAAGTTCATCGGATGAGTCTCTTCAGAACAAGCAGATAATAGGTATCGTACTTGGATGTATCGTAATGGTTGTAGTATCATTACTTGATTATTCAAAACTGCTTAATTTTTACTGGGTATATTACATCCTTGCGGTACTGCTACTTCTTGGAGTTTTAGTATTTGGTAGTGATTCACATGGTGCTCAGAGATGGCTTGAAATTGCCGGAATTACCTTTCAGCCCTCAGAAATCTCTAAAATACTGATAATATTGTTTTATGCCAAATTTATTATGGTCAATCAAAAGAAGGTTAAGACCATGGGATTCTTGGTTTCGGCAATAGGACTGCTTATTCCGCCAATCCTTCTTATCCTGAAGGAACCGGATCTTTCTACAACTATCATGCTGTGTATGATCTTTGTAATGATCCTGTTTGTAGGAGGAATAAGCTGGAAGCTTGTTGCGGGTGTTTTGATTGCAGGTATTCCATCGGCTGCGCTTATATTCTACCTTGCGCTTTTGGAAGATAGTCCTATTCTAAAGTCATATCAGCAGGAGCGTATCCTTGCATGGCTACATCCTGAAGACTACGCTGATTCTACTGCATATCAGACCATGAATTCTATGATGGCAATTGGTTCCGGTCAGCTTCAGGGCAAAGGATATGATACCAATGAGATCAGTTCTGTTCTTAACAGTGGATATATTTCCGAATCAAGTACCGACTTTATTTTTACTGTTATAGGAGAGGAGTTTGGATTTATTGGATCCTGTATAGTTGTATTTTTGCTTGTTGCAATTGCTATAAAGTGCCTTATTACAGCAGCAAGAGCTAAGGATATAGCAGGCTCTGTTATTGCAACCGGAATGGCAGTGTGGATAGGTTTCCAGGGACTTCTTAATATCGGAGTTGCTACAGGAGCACTCCCTAATACGGGTATCCCGCTTCCACTTGTAAGTTCTGGACTAACATCTATTGTTTCTGTGTACATAGGTGTTGGATTTGTTCTAAATGTGGGATTGCAGCAGATGAGGAAATCTTATTAGTTTGAACATCCTTGATTATTATTTAACTTATAAATAGCAAAAATCCGCCTTATGCGCGGATTTTTGATTTGTAAATACGACATTTAGCGTAAGTTGAATTATTTTTGTTTTTTTCAATACAATTTTTGTGTTATAATACTTTTATGTATGGCAATGGAGGAATTTGGCAATGAATATAGCACTGATCGCTCATGATGCGAAGAAAAAGCTAATGCAGAACTTTTGCATAGCATATAGGGGGATTTTAAGCCGCAATGATCTTTATGCAACAGGTACAACAGGTAGACTTATTGAAGAAGTCACCAACCTTAGTATACATAAATTTCTTGCAGGACATCTTGGGGGAGAGCAGCAGATAGGTGCTGCAATTGAACATAACGAGATCGACCTTGTTATTTTTCTGCGTGATCCACTTACACAGAAATCTCATGAACCTGATGTCAGCAATGTTATGCGTCTTTGTGACGTTCATAATATCCCGCTTGCCACCAATCTTGCATCCGCTGAGTTATTGATCAAATCACTTGACAGAGGAGACCTTGAGTGGCGTGAAATGTACAAATAAAAGACTTATTACCCTGGTAACAGCTCTTTTATCCATGGCTTTATTGACAGCGTGTGGATCTTCATCATATGCTATTCCTTATTCTTCGGAAAGCATTTATACGTCCATTTCATCAGATATGGTAGACACTTTTGCTTCTGATCTGTGTGTAGTCGGTTCCGATATTACAGACAGCAGTATTAGTATGTCTACTAATTCATGTGCAGGATTGTTCGATCTGAACAACAGAGAGACATTATATGCTCATAATGTTAACGAACAGGTTGATCCTGCTTCCCTTACCAAAATTATGACTGCTCTTGTAGCACTCAAATATGGAAGTCTTGATCAGATATTGACAGCAACAAGTTCTGTTAATATCACTGAGTCAGGTGCCCAGCTTATTGGTCTTAAAGAGGGCGATACCATGACTCTTGACCAGGCTCTTCATATACTTTTGATATACTCTGCTAATGATGCAGGTATGCTTATAGCAGATAATATCGGAGGAAGTGTTGAGGGCTTTACAGAGCTCATGAATGCAGAGGCTAAAGAGATTGGAGCGACAAAATGTCACTTTTCCAATCCTCATGGTCTTACTGAGGATGATCATTATGTTACAGCTTATGATATGTATTTGATATTCAATGCTGCAATGCAATATGATGTATTCCAGGAAATCATAAATATGTCCAGCTATTCTACTGTATATTCACATTCAGATGGTAGCAGCGCTGAAGTTAACATTAATACTACCAATGGATATCTTAAGGGTGACAGAACAGCTCCTTCAAGTATTACAGTTATTGGTGGTAAGACAGGAACTACAAACGCAGCAGGACACTGCCTTATACTTCTTGCCAAGGATTCATCCGGTAATCCTTATATAGCAGTAATTATGAGAGCAGAAGATGGGGATACTTTGTATAGCGAAATGACAGCTCTTCTTGAGAAAATAACGGCTTAAATTAAACCACTTAATTTAAGTCGCATTTAAGGTTGTCATTTGTCATTCATAAAGCTATAATAATTATATGAAAGTTCCACAAACTACATACAAGGGAGGTTACGCTTATGGTTCAGCTTATCGTAGGTAGAAAAGGGAAGGGGAAGACTAAATGTCTTTTAGACAAAGTCAATTCTGAGGTCAAGAACATTCTGGGCAATGTCGTATTTCTCGACAAAAACACCAAGCACATGTATGAACTTAATAATAAGGTTCGTATGATTGTTGTTCCTGAGTTTATGGTAGAAACTCCGGAAGAATTCATTGGATTTGTAAGTGGTATTATCTCACAGGACAGAGATTTGCAGCAGGTTTATCTTGATAGTTTTCTGTCTATCTCCGGCCTTGATGACAAGGATATAACTGAGACTGTTAGTAAACTTGATAAGTTAAGCGGAAAATTTGGAATCGATTTTATACTTAGCGTTTCTAAAGATGAAGACGAACTTCCCGAGTCTGTAAGATCTAAAATTGTGATTTCTCTTTAATAAAAATAATATATAAATGGTATAGTTTGAAGGATTTATTTTGAGTATTTTAAAAATATACTCATAAAAAAAGCAGATTATAAGCCGCGGCTTAAAGGTGCCGCGGCTTTTTATCAGCAGATTGGAAATGAATGGCCTCAAAGAAGAAAAACAGCAAAATAACAAATATAAATTCAGGCTTTACGCCTGACAGAATCGGAGTTTTGATTTTTGCCGTACTTCTGGTTTACATGATTATAAGCATCGTTCAGTATCTTAATGCTAAACATGTAGTTGGCTACGAAGTTATGGAAGGATCCCTTTCTCAGAATAATACCTATACGGCTATCGCTCTGAGAGACGAAGAAGTTGTTTCAAATGATACGGCAGGAAGTGTATACTATTTTGCTACAGAAGACAGAAGAGTAGCAAAAGGTGACCTTGTCTACATTGTAGATGAATCAGATTCATTATCAGACTTGTCCTCACTTACAGGAGATGCATCAGCAGTAGCTCTTACAGAGGATGACTATTCTGAACTTAAAGAAGATATAGAGGATTTTACAAGTACTTTTAATAAGAATACCTTTGGAAGCGTATATGATTTTAAAAGCAGTATTAGCGGTACACTTTCCAAGCTTGTAAATACGTCTTATCTTAATAATATTGGAGAACTCAGTTCATCAACACATAACTTTATTTATAAAAATGCACCATCAAGCGGTATAGTACTTTATTCACAGGATGGTTATGAAGATCTTACACTTCAGGACATGACCTCTGATCTTTTTGATCAGTCCCAATATGAGAAGACAACATTCAGTTCTTCTGAAGTTGTAACAGCAGATTCACCTGTATATAAGCTTGCAACAGACGAAGACTGGTCCATTGTAATACAGGTTCCTGATAAAGAGACAGCTGATTATCTTTTGGAAAAAGAATATATTAATATCAAATTCCTTAAGAATCAGGTTACAGCCTGGGGGCAGGTAAGCACATATACTAATAGTGCAGGAGAAATATTTGTTGAGTTTTCATTTACTAATTCCATGATAACTTTCGCAACAGACAGATTTCTTTCTATTGAGCTTATTACTGAGAATGAGACAGGACTTAAGATTCCTAATACATCTATTATAGAGAAGAACTTTTATGTGATTCCATCAGATCTTGTAAATGAGACAGCTGAAGGAAACACAGTAGTTCATAGAAAGACATTTCTTGAAGACGGCTCCCAGTCCAGCGAGGAAGTAATTGTTAGTGTCCACAGTCAGGTTGATGACAATTATTATATTGACCAGGATGCAATAGCTAGTGGAGATGTACTATTATATCCTTCGACGAATGCTGAGTTTACAGTAAGTGAAGTGGCTTCGCTTACAGGTGTATATAACATCAATAAAGGTTATGCGGACTTTAAACAGATAGAAGTACTTTACAATAATGACGAGTATTCCATCGTTAAATCCAATACAGAATACGGTCTTAATGTATATGACTTTATAGCCCTTGATGCAACATCAGTTACTGATGATGAGCTCATTTATAAGTGATATCATCAAAGTCGTATGCTTAATCTATGAAATCCCTTGCGAGTTTAACTTATTATATGTTTAGCAATTGTGTATAAATGTTAAGAAAAAGTATAATGTTGTAAATATTGATATATAAGCGTTTATGGGTATATTAATACTGAAAATGTTATAAGGGTTGACACATTGCTGTAAAAATTAGATAATAGGTATAGTTTAGGGATAAAAATTCAGAAGTTTTATTTGTGGCTGCTGGTTCTATCACACAGCAGAGTGAGGAGAATAATATGAGCGCAATGGATAAATTCTTAAAGGCCATCAAGCTTAATGACGGTGAAGATGAAGATTATTATGACAACGAAGACGATTACTATGATAAAGGAACAGCAGCATTAAAAACAGCACCTATTGGCAAGGATGATCCTTCTATCGAAGTACCGGAAGAAAAGCTTAAGAGAAGCAATCCTTCGAAACCGATCACATCAATTTCAGCGAGAAAAAAATCTATGACATCAGCAGGAATGGAAGTATGTGTTGTAAAGCCAACTTCATTTGAAGATGCAAGAGAGATCACAGAGACACTTCTTTCTAACAGAACAGTTGTTCTTAATCTTGAAGGTCTTGATGTTGACGTTGCACAGAGAATCATTGATTTCACATCAGGTTCTTGCTTTGCAATTAACGGTAATCTTCAGAAGATTTCCAAATATATCTTTATCATCACACCATCAAGTGTTGATATATCAGGAGACTTTCAGGAGATGATCAGCGGATCTCTTGGAGATAATCTTCATACAGGTCCTTCAATGTTCAATTAAAAATTGATTTAAGGATTATGTTGGCATGTTTGGCTTTTAGTTGATAATAGATTAATGGATCAGGCTAACATGTTCAGATTTGAGGAACCGGCTATATGAAAGCTGTTTCTGACATATTGAGATTATAAGCTAAATATTGTAAAATCTTTATCAGCAGGCTCATTTATGGCCTGCTGATATTTTTAACTAAGTGGAGGAATTATGGGAGAAGTTATTAATGTAGCACGTGATGATAAGCCTTGCTATGACATCATGTTTGAAGACAATTTTTCTAAACTTGCTAAAGCTGTCGAAGAGCTTGGCTTTAAAGGCAGACGTATAGCAATTATTACAGATACAAATGTTGGACCTCTTTACAGTAAGGCTGTAGAGAAGGAACTTTCCAAAGTCGGAAGTCAGGTTTTTGCTTATGAGATACAGGCAGGAGAAGAGTACAAGAATCTTGAGACTGTAAATAAGATCTATGGTTTTCTTATCTCCAAGCACTTTGACAGACATGACCTTCTGATCGCTCTTGGAGGCGGAGTAGTCGGTGATATTACAGGATTTACAGCATCAAGCTATCTTAGAGGAATCGCTTTTGTACAGATACCTACAACACTTCTTGCTCAGACGGATTCAAGTGTTGGCGGTAAGACTGGTGTTGATTATGAAGGATACAAGAACATGGTCGGTGCATTCTACATGCCAAGACTTGTTTATATGAATATTTCAGTACTTGATACTCTTTCAGAACGTCAGTTTGCATCTGGTTTTGCTGAAGTTATGAAGCATGGTCTTATCAAAGATCAGGAGTTCTATTTCTGGCTTATTGACAATATGTATGAAATAGGTGAGCGTGATCATAAGGTTCTTTCAAAGATGGTTAAGAGATCCTGTGAGATCAAGAGAGATGTAGTTCAGCGTGATCCTACAGAAAAGGGCGAAAGAGCACTTCTTAACTTTGGTCATACAATCGGTCATGCTATTGAGAAGTCAAGGAACTTTGAACTGTTCCACGGTGAATGCGTAGCTCTTGGCTGCATTGCAGCAGCTTATATCTCTATGAAGAAAGGTCTTATTGAGACTGGAACCTGTTATGAGATAAGAGATATGTTTGTACCATTTAATCTGCCTATCTCTGTAGAGAACGTAGATCCTGACGAAATCGTAAAGCTTGTAAAAAGTGATAAGAAGATGGATAATAATCAGGTTAAATTTATCCTGCTTCATGATATCGGAGATGCATTTATCGATACAACAGTTACAGATGATGAGATAAAGGAAGCTGTAAAAGAAATTCTCTATTTTGAAAATGGAGATTAAGGGGGATATTCCTACAATGAAACACATCACCAGAAAAAAAGTATTATTTTTTGTTGCAGATATACTGGCATTTATTGTGCTTGTGGCCTTTGATCAGTTCACAAAGATGCAGGCTGTATTAAGACTCAAGGACAAGGCTTCTTTCTCCTTGATAAGAAATGTCCTTGAACTTCAGTATCTGGAGAATAAGGGAGCTGCATTTGGAATGCTGCAGAATCAGAAGGCATTTTTCATACTGATAGCCATTCTTATTATGATAATTATCGTTTATGTACTTGTGCTTGTGCCGGATGATAAAAAATACAATGTTCTCCATGTCCTTCTTGTTATGGTAGGAAGCGGTGCATGTGGCAATATGATCGACAGATTCAGAACTAATTATGTTGTTGACTTTATATATTTCAAGCTTATTAATTTCCCAATTTTCAATGTAGCCGATATATATGTTACAGTATCAACATTTATTTTGCTGTTCCTGTTTTTGTTCTATTACAAAGAGAACGATTTTGCATTCCTTAGCTTTAAGCAGCAGAAGAAGTTCCGTGAGTTTAAATAAGCTTATGGCTTAAACTAATAAATCTAGTTGTCCGAATACAGTAAAAAGAACATAGCCTAAACTAATAGGGGAAGATAACCTAAACCAGTAAAAGAACATAGCCTAAACTAATAGAGGAAGATAATCTAAACCAGTAAAAGAGCATAGCCTAAACTAATAGAGGAAGATAACCTACACTAATAAAGGAAAATAGCCTATACCTTTGATGAATAATGATAAATTTGAAAATATAACTGAATCAAAAGGGAGCTTTAATCCTGGAACAGAAGCTGACGATCTTTTGAAGAATCAAGAGCTTTCTGATAGCAGAAATCTGTTATCAGGTAATGTCATATCAAGTAAGGATAAGGACATATCAGATAAGAACATACCTGATAAGGATATATCTGATGAAGATATATCAGATGAAGATTTATCAGATGATATGGAGCTTACATCTGAATCTGATAGTACTGATACAGGCGCATCAGATAAGCTTTTTAATGCTGCAATAGATGATAAGCTTGTTGGCAAGAGACTGGATAAGGTTCTTTCAATTCTTTTTCCAGAGCATTCAAGGTCTTATCTTAAAAATCTCATTGTAGATGGTAAAGTCAAAGTTAATGATAAGCCTGTACTAAAGGCATCTGTTACGGTGAATCTGGGTGATGTTGTGGAACTTGTAGTTCCTCCTGCAAGGCAGCTTGATATAAAGCCGGAAGATATTCCTCTTGATATTCTCTATGAGGATGATGACGTTCTTGTGGTCAATAAACCCAAGGATATGGTAGTACATCCTGCTGCGGGGCATTATGAAGGTACTCTTGTTAATGCCATTATGTATCATTGTGGTGACAGGCTATCTGGGATCAACGGTGTTATGCGTCCCGGAATAGTTCATAGAATTGACAAGGACACTACAGGTTCCATCATTATCTGTAAAAATGATAATGCTCATAAGAAGATTGCCGCGCAGCTTAAGGAGCATTCTATCAAAAGAGAATATGTTGCTATAGTCTATGGCATTATTGATGAGGATGAAGGCACGATAGAAGGCAGCATTGGAAGACATCCGACAGACCGTAAGAAGATGGCTATGAATGTCCCAAATGGAAAGCATGCAGTTACTCATTTCAAGGTCTTAAAGCGCTTTTATGAATCAAAGATGACTTATGTTGCCTGCAGACTGGAAACCGGCCGTACGCACCAGATCAGGGTGCACATGTCATCTATTGGGCATCCGCTTTTAGGTGATGAAGTTTATAAAGACGGAAGAAAGACAGGAATAAAACTAAACGGACAGTGTCTTCATGCAAGACTGCTTGGTTTTGTGCATCCTGTAACGGGGCAATATGTTGAAACAGTAGCTCCTATACCTGAATATTTCGAGCATCTGCTTGAAACTTTAAAATGATAAATGAGGGTCAAATTGGCAAAAATGCCTATTTGACCCTTTGTTCAATTGTTTTTTGCTGATTTTTAAACTATAATAATATCAAAGATACTCTATTAAAGGGTACGGTTTCTGATGTTGTATCAAGTACCCAACTACAGATTTTATAATTCCGAGGAGGCAGTACTATGGAGACTATTATTACTATTGGACGTGAATTTGGTTCCGGTGGAAGAGAGATAGGGGAACAGGTTGCTGAGAAGTTCGGTATTAAGTGCTATGACAAGGAACTTATAGCCAGAGCTGCCAAGGAAAGTGGTTTTTGTGAAGAAATGATAGAGAACCATGATGAAAGACCTACAAATTCTTTCATGTATAATCTTGTTATGGATACGTATTCTTTTGGATACAATTCATCAAGCTTTGTTGATATGCCTATAAGCCACAAAGTATTTCTTGCTCAGTTTGATGCTATTAAAAATCTCGCTAAAGAAGGTCCATGCGTAATCGTTGGCCGCTGTGCTGATTATGCTCTGTCAGATTTTCCTAATCTTGTAAACATTTTCATAACAGGTAATGAAGAAGATAAGATTGCCCGCATCAGAGCTCGCTTTGCTGATCTTACATCAGATGACAAAGCTCGTGAAATGATGAACAAGAAGGACAAGCAAAGAAGAGGCTATTATAACTATTACAGTTCCAAAAAATGGGGACACTGCGACAGTTATGATCTTACTATCAATTCTTCTGTTCTTGGTGTTGATAATACAGCAGATTTTATAGTTGATTTTGTTAATAAGTTCGAAAAGAGTAAACGTAGTTGATTATATAAAGAAAAAGGCTATATTCACCGATAAATAGAAAGGTATGATTATTTGTAAAGTATCAATAAAAGCCATTTTTTAATAATCGGGGAGAGAAAGGCAGATTATAGCTATGAGCGACCACTTTAATGATGTCGATCAGATCGACGAGCTCACAGGCCTGTCTACATTTAATAGTTTCAGGGTCCTTGCACAGGATATTCTGGATGACCCGACGATTAGAAATGATATAGCCTTTGTATATTTCAACGTCGAAAACTTCAGGTCTTATAATGAAAAATACGGATTTTCTGCCGGAAATGATTGTCTTAGGATTATCGGTCAGACGATACAGGCGATCTTTCCGCAGGAAGTCTGTTCTCGTGTAGCGACAGATCATTTTTGCGTAGTTGCAGATAAAAATGAGATTGAAGAAAAGATTAAACAGATCTGTGAAGAGCTACGTCCATTCCGCATGGAAACACATATGCAGTTGCATGCCGGAATTTATTTTCCCGATAAGAATGATTTTGAATGTACATTTTGCCTGGATAAGGCCAAGATTGCCTGTGATTCCTTAAAGCATCAGTATGATTCCATGTTCGGTTATTATGATGAGAAGCTGGATGATGATTATCAGCGAACCCGTTATATTATCGAGCATTTTGATGATGCTATAGAAAAAGGCTATATTATGGCCTGGTTTCAGCCGCTTGTAAGATCTTTTACCGGAGAGATAAGCGGATATGAGGCTCTTGCAAGATGGCTTGATCCTGAACTTGGCTTTATATCTCCAGCGGACTTTGTTCCTGTTCTGGAAAAATATCACATGATAAGAAGGCTTGACCTTGCCGTAACCAGATATGTCTGTAATGTCCAAAACAAGGTTATGAAAGATGGCGGTCAGATAATGCCTGTATCTATAAATCTGTCTCAACAGGATTTTGTAGGTGGAGATATTGTTTCTGAAATAGATGAGATCGTACTTGATAGTGGTATACCATCTGAATATATCAACATCGAGATTACAGAATCTATATTCTCACTGGATTCAGAGAGAGTTAAGAACATAATAGATGCTTTCAGGCTTCAGGGTTATGAAGTATGGATGGATGACTTTGGAAGCGGTTATTCATCACTTAATTCCATGCAGATGTTCACTTTTGATTGCCTTAAGCTTGATATGTCTTTTCTTGAAGGTTTTAATGTGAGTAGGAATTCCAAGATCATCATTGAGAGCGTAATAGGTATGACCAAGCAGCTTGGAATAAGGACTATTGCAGAAGGCGTAGAGACTGTTGAAGAAGCTGAATATCTTAAAAAAGTAGGCTGTGATCAGATTCAGGGCTTTTTGTACTCAAAGCCAGGACCTTTTGAAGAGGTATATAATCTGGATATACCAAAAGAAAATACAGGTCTTCGCAAATATCATGAGAAGATAGGCACTGTTAATCTGTTGTCTCAAAATCCTCTTGGTAGCGAAGAAGATGAAGCCAAGAAGATAATGTTCCCTATAGCACTTGTGGAAGAGTATAAGGGGGAGATATCGCTTCTTACATTCAATGAAACCTTTACTGATTATGTAAGTATGCTTGGATTTTCTTCACCTATGGAAGCGGAAAGATTTATTAATTCTGATAATGAGTCTGCTGTAAACTTCAGAAATATTCTGGTAACGGTTATAGAAAATGATAAATGTGAAGTTTGTCACTATACAAGAAATGGCCATAGATGTACACTACAGATCAATTATATAGCCAATTACAGAAGCAGGAATGCTTTTCTATTCCTGGGACTTGTATCAGAAAATGAGTAGAGTTTATATTATTTTATTTAATGGATAAATAATATGCAATAAGAGCCAGAACAGAATCTGCAAGACTTGTAAAGATACATAAATGTGATCATAAATATATAAAGAAAGGAGCCGCGTTTAAACGGCTCCTTTCTTGTATTTAAAGTAAGATCAGTTCAAGATCTATATCAGATTCCTAAAAGATCACTGTATGCCTTGAGGGCATCCTGTGTATCACCTGCAAGAACCTTCTTTGCAAGAGTCTTACCAAGCTGAACGCCTTCCTGGTCAAAGCTGTTAAGATTCCAAGCAAAGCCCTGGAACATCACCTTGTTCTCAAAGTGAGCAAGGAGAGCACCAAGTACTTCAGGAGTAAGCTTATCACCTACGATGATGCTTGAAGGACGTCCACCTTCGAAATTCTTATTAGCATTTTCATCTTCTTTACCACAAGCAAATGCCATGATCTGAGCGGCAACATTAGCGCAAAGCTTCTGCTGGCTTGTGCTTCCCTGGATATCTACATCATTGCCTGCCTGATTGTTCTTAAAGCCGATGAACTGAAGAGGAATGATGTTAGTTCCCTGGTGAAGGAGCTGGTAGAATGAATGCTGTCCGTTAGTTCCTGGCTCACCGAAGATAACAGGTCCTGTAACATAATTGACTTTGTCACCAAAGCGGTTAACGCTCTTGCCGTTAGACTCCATATCAAGCTGCTGAAGGTGTGCAGGGAAGCGTGAGAGAGCCTGTGAGTATGGAAGAACTGCTGTAGACTCATATCCAAGAACATTACGCTCATAAACACCGATAAGGGCATCAAGCATAGCAGGGTTCTTGGTAAGGTCTTTATTTGTTGCATTCTTATCTTCAGCTGCAGCACCGTTAAGGAAGCTTGCGAATACTTCAGGACCGAATGCAAGTGAAAGAACAGCTCCGCCAACAGCAGATGTAGAAGAATAACGTCCTCCGATATAATCATCCATAAAGAAAGCAGCAAGATAATCGCTAGACTTTGCAAGAGGAGAAGTCTCACTTGTAACAGCGATCATATGCTTTGAAGCATCAAGGCCTGCCTTCTTAAGAGCATCCTTAACGAAAGCTTCGTTAGTTAATGTCTCGAGAGTTGTACCTGATTTGGATACAAGGATGAAAATAGAACGGGATACATCAACACTCTTTAAAACAGCAGTTGCATCGTCAGGATCTACGTTACTTATGAATTTTGCATCCATGAAGAACTTGCCATTAGACTTAGCCCAGTTCTCAAGAGCAAGATACATTGCACGAGGACCAAGGTCACTTCCGCCGATACCGATCTGAACAGCTGTTGTGAACTTTTCACCTTTTTCATTTGTGATCTCACCATTATGTACCTTGTTGGCAAAATCAGCTATCTTGTTCTGCTGTTCTACATAGAAATCTCTTTTATTAACACCGTCAGCAACAACATCGTTACCAAGCTGACCACGTGTGAGCTGGTGAAGTACAAGTCTCTTCTCACCTGTGTTTATAACTTCGCCATTATAAAGAGCTTCAAACTTCTCAACAAGCTGAGCTTCTTCAGCGAATTTAGAAAGCGCCGAAATAACAGTATCATCGACCTTTTTAGCTGCATAATTATAGGAGAGTCCACCTGACATAGGTACAGAGTACTTTTTGACTCTTTGAGCACCATTTGCTCCATTCATTGCTTCAACAAGATTCACCTGGTCTTTAAGAGCAAAAAGATCGGTAAATGACTTAAGTTCGTCTGCATTTTTCCAGTTGATCATTACGGTTTACCTCTTTCTTTGATTGGCTAGATTAATGTGTTTCAATACGCACAATTATTATTATAATACAAATTTGGCAACTATTGCGAAAAAGAAGAGAGAAAAATAAGAAAACGTTTTTTAGTCTGATTTCTTGATATATATTCTATATATATTTTGAAAAAGAAGCCAATATACTTGATCATAATTAATCTATTCCTTAAAGGCATTAATTATGCTATGATATTAGATGTGTCTGCGCGATTTAGTACACGAAAGCACGAACGCGTCAAAGTAATAAAACTGTTTATTAAATCGTGATTTTTTATCAGATTGCCAGATAACAAAAATAAATATTAAATTGGGAATAGTTATGGAAAGAGAAAGTTTTAAATCAAGGCTGGGGTTTATCCTGGTAAGCGCAGGGTGCGCAATTGGCATAGGTAATGTATGGAAGTTTCCATATGTTACAGGGCAGAATGGAGGAGGAGTATTCGTTCTGTTTTATTTGCTGTTCCTTCTTATAATGGGAGCACCAATACTTACTATGGAGCTGGCAGTAGGTAGAGCCAGCAGAAAGAGTGCTGTACTTGCATACAAGGCACTTGAACCTAAAGGATCAAAATGGCATATACATGGCTGGATCTGCTTTATAGCTAATCTTATGCTCATGATGTACTATACAACTGTATCAGGATGGATGATCAACTATATGATCAAGTTTGCAACTGGACAGTTTGACTTCGTTAATTCAGAAGTCACTGTTTCTAATATATTTGACAAAATGCTTGCTTCTCCTGCGCAGTCAATGATCTTTATGTTTATAACAGTAACATTTGGCATTTTAGTATGTGCAATGGGCCTTCAAAATGGAATAGAGAATATTACTAAGTTTATGATGATAGCTCTTATAGTTCTCATTATTGTACTTGCATGTAACAGTGCTATGCTTGACGGAGCAGCTGAGGGTATCAAGTTCTATCTTCTTCCTGATTTTGAGTCAGTTAAGGAAGCTGGACTTGGAAAAGTAATAACTGCTGCCATGAATCAGAGCTTTTTTACATTATCAATAGGCGCAGCTTCTATGGAAATCTTTGGTAGTTATATGCACAAAGATAAGGCACTTGTAGGAGAGTCTTTAAGAATCTGCTTACTTGATACACTTATAGCTATTTTATCAGGTCTTATTATATTCCCTGCATGCTTTTCATATGGAATTGAGACAACTGCAGGCCCATCACTTATATTTATAACACTGCCTGAAATCTTTATTCACATGAATTTTGGCAGATTATGGGGAACGCTTTTCTTTGTATTTATGACATTTGCAAGCTTTTCAACAGTAATAGCTGTATTTGAGAATATAATTGCCGTAGGCATAGATAACTTCGGATGGTCTAGAAAGAAGTCATCTATCATAAATTACATACTTCTTCTTGTAACCTGTACACCTTGTGCTCTTGGATATAACCTGCTTAAGAATGTAACTATCATTGGCGGCAAGGATATACTTGATTCAGAAGACTTTATGGTAAGTAATCTGTTTCTTCCTATCGGAGCACTTATATTCTTATTGTTCTGCGTAACAAAGTGGGGCTGGGGATTTGATAAGTACCAGGAAGAAGTTAATACAGGAGAAGGAGTTAAGCTTCCTTCATTCTTAAAGCACTATTTCAG
>NZ_JAILQF010000294.1 GCF_024699075.1 Butyrivibrio sp. | reverse complement strand
GTTAAGAAGATTATTGTAGACACACTTGGCTGCGACGAGGATAAGGTTACTGAGGATGCTTCTCTTACAGAAGATCTTGAAGCAGATTCACTTGACCTTGTAGAGCTTCACATGGCTCTTGAAGATGCTATCGGAACAAAGATTCCTGATGAAGTTATCGCTAAGCTTGATACAGTAGGCAAGGTTGTTGCTTACCTTAAGGACAACAAAGTAGCTTAACTTAGATCTTATTTGTCCCTATACAATATCTAGGATATTTACTTCATTTGACTGCACACGGATCCGGATACATTGATCTTCACAGATACATGCTTCCCTATCGTGTGCATGATCATTTGAAGCAAAATGCAAATTTAATAAATATGAATGATTATTGAATAATAATTCATGTGTATCATATATCAATGAATATATTTTTATACATATTAAGTAAATTAAAAGTAAAATTTTAAAACAATAGATTTACTTAAGAACATATATTCAGATTTAAAATGTTGAAAGGACTTTATCTAATGAGTATACAGGATAAACTTTTCATTACATGTCCTTCATGTGAACGCAGACAGATGATTCCTAAATGGGAGAAGCTTCTTTATGTATGTCCTGTCTGTGGCAAGTACCTTCCTTTAAGTGCGCAGACACGTCTTAAGGCAGTATTCGATGCAGGTACTATGAAGGAGATGGATTCAAATATGTCTCCAGCAGATCCGCTTGATTTCCCAGATTATGAAGACAAAGTTCAAAAGCAGCAGAAAAAGACAGGCATGAAAGAATCAGCTGTCTGTGCAAGAGGACGTATCGGCGGAATTAAAGCCGTATGCGTAGTTCTTGATTCTCACTTCTTTATGGGATCAATGTCCAGCGTAGTTGGAGAAAAGGTTACAAGAGCAATAGAATATGCAACACAGAAGAAAAGACCCCTTATCATCTTCTCAGCAAGTGGCGGTGCCAGAATGCAGGAAGGTATCTACTCTCTTATGCAGATGGCTAAAACTGCTGATGCTATTGAAGAGTTTTCAAGACAAGGTGGTCTTTATATAAGTTACTTAACACACCCTACTACAGGTGGTGTCACAGCTTCTTTTGCCACACTTGGAGATATAACACTTGCTGAGCCAGGAGCCCTTGTAGGATTTGCTGGACCAAGAGTTATCGAACAGACAATAGGCAAAAAGCTCCCTAAGGGATTCCAGAGAGCTGAGTATCTTGAATCACACGGTTTTGTTGACAAGATAGTTGAAAGAAAAGATATGCGTGATACCCTGATCGATCTTTTGAAGCTCCACCAGGGAAGCGAAAATCACGGCATAACTCTTCTTCAGAAAAAGGAGGTAGCATTTAATGAATAAAAATCTATCACCACTTCAGCGCGTTTCTATTGAACGTTCAATTACAAGACCTCATATTGAAGACTTTATAGAGCACCTGTTTTCAGATTTCTTTGAGCAAAAGGGTGATCATCTTTTTGATGAAGACAAGAGTATTTTCGGTGGAATTGCCCGTTTTAACGGACGTCCAGTAACAGTTCTTGGTCATCACAAGGGTCATACTGTTCAGGAAAATATGGACTACAATTTCGGAATGCCTCGTCCTGAAGGCTATCGTAAGGCTCTTCGTATCATGAAACAGGCTGAGAAATTCCACCGTCCTATAATTACTTTTATAGATACACCAGGCGCTTATCCCGGTAAAGAAGCTGAGGAACACGGCCAGGGTGAAGCAATTGCAAGAAATCTTGCAGCTATGTCACACCTTTCTGTTCCTGTTATCACAGTAGTTACAGGTGAGGGTAACTCCGGCGGAGCTCTTGCAATAAGCGTAGCTAACAGAGTTATCATGCTTGAGAATGCAGTATATTCTGTTCTTTCACCAGAAGGCTTTGCTTCTATATTATGGAAAGATTCAGGAAGAGCTGAGGAAGCCTGCGAACTTATGAAGATGACTTCTTATGATCTTAAAGAGACAGGCTTTTGCGATGAGATCATTGAAGAGCCCGAAGGCGGTATGCAGGTAGACTCTGAAGATGTTTATGAGAAGCTTGCACTTTCTATAGAGAAAGCCCTTACAGCTTACAGAGGAATGAATGCCAAGGATATAATTGCCGACAGGCATGAAAAATACAGGAATATAGGTGAGGTAAAAGAGCCTGCATCTTTTTTCCGCAAAAAGGCCTGAAAGGAAAGTTAATTAATGCAGGGAATTAAATTACTATCGGTAGCCGGTTGTCATCCAAAAGCTAAAGTTACCAATGATGATCTTGCAAAGATCGTAGAGACAGACGATGAATGGATCTCAACAAGGACCGGTATACATTCAAGATATTTTTGCGAAGATGGAGAGACCTGTGTTTCCATGGCTATAGAATCTTCAAAAAAAGCCCTGGAAAGATCAGGAATATCCAAAGATGAAATAGGATGTGTCATTTGCGCTACTATTTCAGGAGATTATGCAACACCTTCAGTTTCATGCCTTGTACAAGAGGCACTTGAACTTCCGGAAGATATTCCGGTACTTGATGTAAATGCTGCATGCAGCGGCTTTATATATGCTTTGTGCGTTGCAAGAGGACTACTCGAAGCAAGTGATAAGAAATACGGACTTGTGATCGGAATGGAGCAGCTCTCGCGCCTTCTTGATATGACAGACAGGACAACCTGTGTACTATTCGGAGATGGAGGCGGAGCTTGTGTAATAGAAAGAGATGGGGAAACTCTTTTTCGTCAGGTCCTTGGCGCAAGAGGCGGCAAGGAAATATCCTGTCTTGGTGCAGGTAATGACAATAGCTACATTCAGATGGACGGCAAGGCAGTTTTCAGATTTGCAGTATGGGCTATGCCCAAATGCATAGATGAGCTTCTTGCTATCAAAGATGACCATGACATAACTCTTAGTGATATCGATCACGTTGTATGTCATCAGGCCAACTCACGTATAATCGATCACGTTGTCAAAAAGGCCAAGGAAGATCCATCCAAATTCTATAAGAATCTGGATCACTTTGGTAATACAAGCGCCGGTTCAATACCGCTTGCACTTTCTGAATTATACGAAGATGGAAAGCTCAAAAAAGGTGACAAGCTCATCCTTGTCGGCTTTGGCTCAGGTCTGACCTGGGGAGGAGTAATGTTAAGCTTTGAAGGCGGAGAAAGATGATGATTGTATCATCATCCAAAATCCAAATAATAAATTGTTCTTAAGAACACAAGAGGTAAGGTATGAATTATTTAAATAATATACTTGGAACAAAATATCCGATAATTCAGGGTGCTATGGCCAACATAGCAACAGGTGCTTTTGCAGCAGCATGTTCTAATGCCGGCGGCCTTGGAATTATAGCAACAGGAGGTATGACTCCTGAAGTTTTGAGAAAAGAGATTGAAGATGCAAGGAAGATAACAGATAAGCCATTTGGTGTAAATCTAATGCTTATGCATCCTCAGACTGAGGAATTCGTAAAGATAGTATGTGAAGAAAAAATTCCTTTTGTAACAACAGGAGCAGGTAATCCTGGTAAGTATATGGACAGTTTCAAAAAGGCCGGAATATTCGTAATGCCCGTTGTAGCAGCTCCTATACTTGCAAAGCACCTTGAAGACTGCGGCGCAGATGCAATTATTGCAGAAGGATGCGAATCAGGCGGTCACATAGGCGAGATGACAACAATGACACTTGTACCTCAGGTATGTGATATGGTCAATATCCCTGTTATTGCTGCAGGCGGCATTGCTGATAACAGACAGATGCGAGCAGTACTTGAACTTGGCGCTTGCGGTGTACAGGTTGGTACATGTCTTCTTGGATCAGTAGAATGTCCTATTCATGACAATTACAAGGATGCGATCATCAAAGCCAAGGGAAGTGACACAATCGTTACAGGACGTATCGGCGGAACTCCTGTAAGAGTACTTAAGAATAAAATGGCTCGTGAGTACGTTGCCCAGGAAAAAAAAGGCGCAACACTTGAAGAGCTTGAGAAATATACACTTGGTTCCCTCAGAAGAGCCGTATTTGAAGGTGATGTAAAGACAGGATCACTTATGACAGGTCAGACCTGTGGTCAGGTTACACAGATAAGACCTGTAGCAGATATCTTTGCTGATCTTTGCAAGGGCATTGATTTTAGTAAAGTTAAGGAAGCTATGTAACAGACAATAAATAAAACATAAATATATAAGTATTATTCTTTAGAGTTATATATCAAAGATTTATTTATTTTAGAAAGGATATATATGAAAACAGCTATATTATATGCAGGTCAGGGCGCACAGCATGCAGGCATGGGCAAGGATCTGTACGAAAAGTATTCAGCTTTTGCAAAAGAATTTGACAGTGCAATAGATACTCTTGATTTTGATCTTCACAAGCTTTGTTTTGAAGATCCTGATGGAGAACTTATCAAAACCCAGTATACTCAGCCATGTATGGTTGCTTTTGCTTGCGGTATGACAGCTCTTTTAAAAGAAAACGGCTTTGAAGCTGACTATGTTGCTGGTCTTTCACTTGGAGAGTATTCAGCACTTGAAGCTGCAGGCGTACTTTCTTCAAGACAGGCAATTGAACTTGCCGCTTTCAGAGGAAAGGCTATGGCCAAGGCTGCAGAAGGAATTAACTGCGGCATGAGCGCTGTACTTAACCTTGATGAAGATGTACTTAATGAGTGCTGCGAAAAAGCAAGCAAGGAAACAGGCGAAGTTGTCATGATCTGTAATTACAACTGCCCCGGTCAGCTTGTTATAAGTGGTCAGAAAGCTGCTGTTGATAAGGCTGGCGAGTATGCCAAAGAAGCTGGTGCAAAGCGTGTACTTCCGCTTTCCGTAAGCGGTCCTTTCCATACAAGCTTTATGCAGAGTGCGGGAGATGCACTTGCAGGTAAGTTCAAGGATATCTCTTTTAACAAGGAATCCATTACTGTTCTTTATGATTATCTGGGAAAAGAAAATGAAGAAGACCTTTCAATTGAAGATCTTCTTGTAAAGCAGGTTCAGAGCCCTGTTCGTATGGAAGCTATCATAAGACGTCTATTTGAACTTGGAGTTAGAGAGTTTGTAGAAGTAGGTCCGGGACATGCACTTACAGGATTTGTAAAAAAGACTGCAAAGGCTATCGGTATAGATGATTATGTTATCTACCCTGTAGAAACAGCTGCGGAATTTGAAGAAATGCTGTCTAAAAGAATGCTTAGTGCATAAAGATAAAGAAGAGGAATAACTAATGAGTGAAACAAAAAGATGTGCACTGATCACTGGTGGTAGCCGCGGTATAGGAAGAGCTATAGCTGTTTCTATGGCAAGTGAAGGATATGATCTTGTGATCGGATACGCAGGTAACAGCGCTAAAGCAGACGAAACAAGAGAGCTTTGCTTTAAAGCTGCTTCAGATAATAATAAAGAGATACGAGTTATATCAGTTCAGGCAGATGTATCTAAAGAGGATGGTGCTAAAGCCTTGGTAGAAGCTGCAATGAACGAATTTGGACGAGTTGACGTACTTGTAAATAACGCAGGTATCACAAGAGACGGTCTTCTTATGAGGATGAGCACTGAAGATTTTGATGATGTTATATCTACAAATCTTAAAGGTGCATTCCTTATGACAAGGGAAGTAACAAGGCCTATGATGAAGCAGCGCTATGGCCGCATCATAAACTTATCAAGTATTGTAGGTCTTCACGGTAATGCAGGTCAGATCAACTATTCTGCTAGTAAGGCAGGCCTGATTGGTCTTACCAAGTCTACTGCTAAGGAGCTTGCATCAAGAAATATTACCTGTAATGCCATAGCTCCCGGATTTATCAATACAGATATGACCAAAGAGATGACAGATGCTGCCAAGGAGGCAACCTTTGCTACTATCCCTATGAAGAAGGCAGGCGAACCTTCTGATATAGCAAATGCAGCTATTTTCTTAGCATCAGAGAAGTCATCCTATATCACAGGTCAGGTACTTGGCGTTGATGGCGGTATGGGATGCTGATATCTGTATAAGATATAGACTTTATTGATATATTTTTTTTATAACGAGCAAAAAGCGAAGCGTTTGCGAGTTTAACTTAACATATTAAAAAAACTTGATGTCAGTTTATTTAGAGTGGAATGATTGGCGTCTGATAACATTACTTAGTTTTTATTATTAATATTGGTTTTGAGAATTTAAAAGGAGTTTTTATGCGTAGAGTCGTCGTAACAGGAATAGGAACAGTTAACCCTACCGGTAATAGCGTCTTAGAGAGCTGGGATGCTATCAAAAACGGCAAGTGCGGAATTGGTCCTATAACTTATTTTGACACAACAGATTTTAAGGTTAAGGTGGCCGGTGAAGTTAAGGATTTCGATGTTTCAAAGCGTCTTAATAAGCGTGAAGCAAGACGTATGGCCCCATTCACACAGTATGCTTTGTATGCTGCAGAAGAAGCAATCCTTGATTCAGGTCTTGTAAAAGAGGGTCAGACAGATGCTGAAGGCAAAGAGATACCTTTTTATGAATCAAAGGTAAGTGAAGATGAAGCTGCAAGATGCGGTGTTATCATCTCAAGTGGTATCGGCGGAATCGGTATCATCGAGCAGGAACATACAAGAGGACAGGAGAAGGGATGGGAGCGTGTATCTCCTTTCTATATTCCTATGTCTATTTCAAACATGGCTGCAGGAAGAGTTGCTATAGCTCATGGTCTTAAGGGAATGTGTACATGTCCTGTTACAGCCTGCGCAGGTGGATCTAATGCAGTAGGCGATGCCTTCCACAGAGTAAGAGACGGTTATGAAGATGTTATGGTATGCGGCGGTGCTGAAGGATCTATAACTCCCCTTTCAATCGGAGGATTCTCTTCTATGACAGCACTCTCCTATTCTGAAGATCCTGCTAGAGCAAGTATTCCTTTCGATGCTGACAGAAGCGGATTTGTAATGGGTGAAGGAAGCGGCGTACTTGTGATCGAAGAGTTTGAGCATGCTAAAAAGCGTGGTGCTCATATCTATGCTGAGATCGTAGGATACGGTGCTAACTGTGATGCATACCATATCACTGCTCCTGACCCTGAAGGTAACGGCGCTGCAGATTGTATGAGACTTGCTCTTAAAGATGCCGCTATCGCAGCTTCAAATATCTCATCTATCAACGCACATGGTACATCAACACATCTTAACGATGCAGGCGAGACCAAGGCTATCAAGAAAGTATTTGGAGAAGATGCTTACAAGGTTCCTGTTTCAAGTACAAAGTCTATGACTGGTCACCTTCTTGGCGGCGCAGGCGGTGTTGAGGCAGTATTCTGTGTTAAGGCTGTAGATGAGGGATTCATACCTGCTACTATCGGCTACAAGAATGCTGATCCTGAGTGCGATCTTGACATCGTTCCTAACGAAGGAAGAAATGCTGATGTTAAGTATGCAATGAGTAACTCCCTTGGATTTGGCGGCCACAATGCGTGCCTTATATTCAAGAAATTTGAGGACTAAGCTGTAATATTACAGCTTAATGGTGGTAGTTGTTAATTTTTGAATTTAGTTTTGCGAGGTTATTATGTCATTACCAAAAGAACCAAGAGAAAATCCCAATATACTTTCTGCTAAAGAAATAGCAAAAATCCTGCCACACCGCTACCCTTTTGCTCTTGTAGATGTTATCGAAGATTATGAGCCGGGAGCGTGGGCTATTGGAAGAAAGTGCGTTACTATGAACGAGCCTTTCTTCCAGGGACACTTCCCGGGTGAACCTATAATGCCGGGAGTACTCCTTCTTGAAGCTCTGGCTCAGACAGGTGCTGTTGCTCTTCTTTCAATGCCTGAAAACAGGGGCAAGATCGCTCTTTTTGGAGGAGTTAATAAGGCACGTTTTAAGAAGCAGGTTGTTCCGGGAGATGTAGTAGAGCTTAAATGCGAACTCATCCGTCAGGAAGGTCCTCTTGGAATTGCAAGCGCCGAGGCACGTGTTGGTGGCAAAATTGCTGTTAAAGCTGAGCTTATGTTTGCTGTGTCTATGGACTGATGATCCCGAATTCCAGCCCGGCATTACAGGACGTAAAAAGGGAATGCCCAGAAGTACATGGACGTACTTCTATTCCCGACATTACAGGACGTAATAGGGGAATGTCCAGAAGTACATGGATGTACTTCTATTCCCTGCAAATATATAACTAAATGCTTTAAAAACAATTATTGTAAAGCTTCTTTTTAATCTTCAAAACTGTTATACTTGTAGTACAACAAATTTTTTAATTAACATGATAAATGAATTGTTCTATAACCATCGTCTTATGGCTATTGTTATAGAACGGTTCTTTTATGAGTTTTAGTATAGCAGGAGGCACAGATGGATAAGCTTGGCAAAGCTCTTTCAGACATTTACAGTAAATTCAGGATTCATTTTTATATGCAGATCTTTTCAAATTTTGAGACCCGTGAGGCTACTCTTACAACAGTTGAAACTTTCAGTATGGAATGTATCAGCGCTCTTAAGAATCCAACAATAGCTGAATTTGCTCATATGATGAATATTTCTGCACCTAATGCTGCATATAGAGTTAACAGTCTTTTGCAGAAAGGTTATATTGAGAAGATTCAGTCCAAGGAAGATCAGCGTGAATACCATATACGTCCGACCAAAAAGTATATAAATTACTCCAACATCTATGAGTCATATCTTAAGACTATAGATGAAAGATGCAAGGAACGCTTTTCTAAAGAGGACTATGACAAGCTTCAGGAGATGCTTAATATAATCGATACAGAACTTATGCCTGAGCTTAACTTAGAGCATATCAAGAAATCCTCCAAAAAGAGTAAATGACTTAAGAGAGAAGCTATATGATCCCTTCAGATTCTCTTCGTCATGAAATCCTAGAATATTCCCTTAATAAATATAATACAAAGCCAATATATCCGTGGACTCTGCTGCCTGAGTATGCAGTTCTCAGGCATGAGAGCTCACTTAAGTGGTACGCTCTTTTTATGAACGTGGACGGACAACGCCTGGGACTTACCCCCGGGCGTATTTATGATGTCATAGATTTAAGATGCCGCGAAGAGGACATTTCATCTTACCTTGGCAAAAAAGGTTTTCTTCCGGCGTATCATATGAGTAAGAAGGACTGGATCACGATACTTCTTGATGGAAGCGTTGATCTTGAAAAGATAATTGAGCTTCTTGATATAAGCTTTGAGATCACAAGGGATCATAAGGATTTATCATCTTCTTCAGAATATAATAAGTCTTTTGATATAAGTAATGATTCAAAGTATAACAGGTCTTTTTGTGCTGATAAAAATTATGACTATAATATATCAAAAGATATAGATATTCCGGCAAAGGTTACTTTTACAGGTACTTACAAGGATCAGCCCCTTTCTTTTGGCGGAAGAAGGCGTGCTGATGAAAGTCTCCCACCAATGATCGCCCAGATGAAGGAGCTTTATAATGTCCTTGATTCAAAACCGGGAGCTGATGGCTACTATTTCTATAAGCAGGGCAAATTCATGGAAGACTATGAAGAGCCTTATGACTTTCACGGAAGATTCACAAGATATTTCCCGACTTATCATGTTATGAATAATGATCAGCTGCAGGGATATTTTGACTTTAGAAGGCGCTTTAGAAACGGGGAGATAGATGCATATTCTTTATCAGGATCTTCTATTACTTCTTTATCCTTTATTTATGTATATTTATACGAAATATTATGTAATATTGGTATATCAGATCCTGAGGAAGGTTTTAGGAAGCTTTTGTATATAGACGAAGTATTCGGTGATAAGGATCCTTCGATGCACGAATATATACAGGATTGGCTTAAGGACTATGTGGTCTATTATAACCTTCCGGAGAGCCTTATAGATGGGGTCTATGACAAGAGCTTTGATGACAGCCTGTCTACTATTTTGACATATGAAAACTATATAAGGGATATAAAAGACGATAAAATAAGTTCGCCTTCAGAAAATATCATAAATGATAATAAAACATCCAAAGATCCCGGTGTTGGATTATCAGAAGATGATGTACATAAGATCTTTGAAGCCATAGATGCATTGTCCTCTTATAGTCTGAAAGGATCACTTTTTTACAAAAAAAATCCTAAAGACATGGAAGAGGTCACTGTAAGAGCATATAGGAATGTATCGCTCTTCTATCAGGAACACAATAAGCCCATGCTCCTTGAAAAGTGCTTTGGGGCAAAGGGCGTGTATCCATATCACATGTTCAGGAAGGCTATATTCTATGATCATATCCACTATGAAGATTATGAATATGTCTTTAGTGATGCAAGAATCTATAGATGCAGGGACGGCCACTGGAGCCTTGAAACCTTCTACAAGGCTGATAGTAAGAGCAGCGACCTTGGCGCTATCTGCAAAGAGATAGACAGGATCTGCCGTAGGAAGTTCTCCTTTGGACATCCCTTGCAGCAAAAGCTCAACCTCCCTCTTATAATCCAGGCTATATCTGATGCTGCAGATACTTATATCAAGGAAAAAGAAGAAGCTGCTAAGCCTAAGATACACATAGACTTTGGCAAACTCTCCGGAATCAGAAAAGACGCTGCATACACTAGAGATCAGCTTATCACCGAAGAAGAAATGTCTGATGAAGATGAGTTTATGAAGTTTGAAGATGAAGTATCGGTAGATAATGAAACTAAAGCAGGATCAAATAACAACGCTTCAGTATATGATTATAAATTACAACCAAGTGAAAATGATAATAATATCAAGGATGATATTACTGAAGATGATATTTCTAAAGACTATATTTTAAAGGGTGATGTCTTTAACGACCAAGCATCTAATGATAATGATGCTAATAATAAAGCTGTAAGTAATGATCAGCCATCCGGTAACTTACTTATCAGTGAACATCAGATGAATATTGTTAATCTCCTTCTTGCAGGCGGAAATGTCATTGAATATGCTGCATCTAATCATCTAATGTTAGCTATAGAGATAGATGCAATCAACGAAGCATTGTACGATGAAATAGGCGATACTGTCATAGAATTCGATGGGGATACACCTGAACTTGTTGAAGATTATATAGATGATATAAAACAAATCCTTGGGATTAGATAGTAGATGAAATGATGTAAAGGTATAATTCTAGGTTTTATATCCTAATCTTTTAAAGAATTTTAGAATGTTTTGGAAGGGTTATATTCCAAGAGAACTAAGTCGCTGCGCGACGGCCTGCCAAGGCTGTGACGCAGCGTTTTTCTTTTAAAAAAGGCGGTAGATAGTGTTTCCTAAAAGGAGTATTGTTTAAGTTACCACACAAAAACAAAACCACTACTTCCGCCTATGAAAAGATTAACATTTTCTGTTTTTCTTCACAACTCTTTACTGCTAAGAGTTCGCCCTCCTCCGGAAGAATGTTTTTGTTACTGAAAACATTTAATTCTGGAGGATTTTTATGAATAACGAAATTAGAAAGCAACTCAAAGAGGAGTGCTTTATCAGAAATTT
>NZ_JAILQF010000339.1 GCF_024699075.1 Butyrivibrio sp. | reverse complement strand
TGATTATGGAAAAGAGGAATAATGAAAGAATTAAAAGACTATGTACGCACAATACCTAACTTCCCTGAAGAAGGAATCATGTTCAGGGATATTACTACAGTAATGCAGGATCCCGATGGACTTAAGCTTGCCATCGATACTATGCAGGATCTTGTTAAAGACCTTGATTTTGATGTAGTAGTAGGAGCAGAGTCTAGAGGATTCATTTTCGGAACTCCAATTGCATATAATCTTCACAAACCATTCGTACTTATCCGTAAGAAGGGCAAACTTCCTGCAGAGACAGTATCAGTTGATTATGATCTTGAGTATGGTAAAGCAACACTTGAGATGCACAAGGATTCTGTAAAGCCTGGCCAGAAGGTCCTTATCGTAGATGACCTTATTGCTACAGGTGGAACAACAGAAGCTATGATCAAGCTTGTAGAGTCTCTTGGCGGAGAAGTTGCAGGTGTTCTTGTAATGATGGAACTTGCAGGACTTAAGGGTAGAGAGAAGATAGCAGGATACAGACTTGATTCAGCTGTTGTTTACGAAGGTAAATAAGTTGATTTAAAAGGCAACTTGCGAAGCAATTCGCAAGTTTGACTTTATAGGCATTTTCTAAAAAAATACTAATGGATATAAGCAAGAGGGAAAATGTTAGAACAAAGATTTGATGACGGGAAAATTGAATCAATAGAAGAGTTTCAGCCACCGGAGAGACTCTATGAAGGCCTTATCGCCAGAGTTCAGAAATATCATCCATCTGATGATATTACTATGATCGAGAAGGCTTACAATATTGCGCGCGAAGCACACAAGGATCAGCTCCGCAAATCCGGCGAGCCTTACATTATACATCCGCTTTGCGTGTCGATAATCCTTGCTGATCTTGAGCTTGATAAGGAGACAATCGCTGCAGGGCTTTTGCATGATGTCGTTGAAGATACCATTCTCACCAAAGATGAGATAGATGAGGAATTCGGATCTGATGTAGCACTTTTGGTAGATGGTGTTACCAAGCTGCAGAGTCTTCAGCTTCCTGCTGACTATAAAGACAAGACCGCTGAGCAGCTTGAAATGCAGGCTGAGAATCTTAGAAAGATGTTTCTTGCGATGGCAAAGGATATCCGTGTCATCCTTATTAAGCTTGCCGACAGACTTCACAATATGAGAACACTTACTCATATGCCTCCTGAGAAGCAGCATAGGATAGCCCAGGAAACCCTTGATATCTATTCACCTATTGCGGGACGTCTTGGTATCAGTAAGATCAAGGTTGAACTTGATGACCTGTCACTCAAATATTTAAAACCTGAAATATACAAAGACCTTAAAGAAAAGGTTTCTGAGAAAAAAGAAGAACGTGAAGCTTACGTTGAAAAGATAGCCAAGGATGTAGAGGCAGCAATTGCTGAGGCTGGTATAAAAGGCGAAGTTAACGGAAGAGTAAAGCACTTCTTCAGTATTTACAAAAAGATGCACAACCAGGGCAAGACCCTTGATCAGATCTATGATCTGTTTGCAGTCAGAATTATCGTTGAATCAGTCAAAGACTGTTATGCAGCTCTTGGTATAATCCATGAGATGTATAAGCCTATTCCCGGACGATTCAAGGATTATATTGCAATGCCCAAGGTCAATATGTATCAGTCACTTCATACAACTCTGATAGGACCAAACGGTGCACCTTTTGAAATACAGATAAGAACCTATGACATGCACAGAGCGGCTGAATACGGTATTGCTGCTCACTGGAAATATAAAGAAGCTTCTGATGGTAAGAAGATAGAAACCCAGGAAGAGGAGAAGCTTGTATGGCTTCGTCAGATTCTTGAGTGGCAAAGGGACATGAGCGACAACAGAGAGTTCATGAACCTTTTAAAGAGCGACCTGAATCTTTTTTCAGAAGATGTTTATTGCTTCACTCCTCATGGTGAAGTCAAGAATCTTCAGAATGGATCTACACCTATAGACTTTGCTTATAGCGTTCATTCTGCTATAGGTAATAAGATGATTGGTGCAAAGGTCAATGGTAAGCTGGTTCCTATTGATTATGTGATCCAGAATGGTGACAGAATTGAGATACTTACTTCTCAGAATTCCAAGGGACCATCTCGTGACTGGCTTGCAATTGCCAAGTCCACATCCACTAAGAACAAGATCAATCAGTGGTTCCGTTCTCAGCAGAAAGAGGAGAATGTCAACCATGGTAAGGAACTTATAGCTGATTACTGTAAGACTAAGGGTATAGAGCTTTCTGATATCACAAAGGCTGAGTATATCAATATCATAGTTCATAAATACGGCTTCCATGACTGGGATGCAGTACTTGCAGCAGTTGGCCTTGGTGCGCTTAAAGAAGGCGGTATAGTCAATAAGCTTTGCGAGTTATACGAGAAGGATCACAAGAAGGATCTTACTGATGAAGAAGTTATTGCAGCTGCCAATATCTCCAATGCACCTGCCCGTATCAATGGTAGCGGCAATGCTATTATAGTTAAGGGTGTTCATGATGTTGCAGTAAGATTTTCAAGATGTTGTAATCCTGTTCCCGGGGATGATATTGTAGGCTTTGTTACAAGAGGAAGAGGTGTATCTATTCATAGACGTGACTGTGTCAATGTTGCAGAGATGACTATGGAAGATAAGAGCAGACTTATTGAAGCCCGCTGGGAGAATGACGGAATCATCGGTTCCGAGAAATATACAGCGGATATCAAGATATTTGCTAATGACAGAAGAGGCCTTCTTGCCGATGTATCAAGAGTTCTGACAGAGAATAATATCAGTATTCTTTCGCTTAATACAAGGACAAGTAAGCAGGGCCTTGCAACCATGGATACTTCATTCCAGGTATCAAGCCGCGAAGAACTTGTAACTGTAATAGACAAGATAAGACAGATTGACAGCGTTATCGATATCGAGAGAAGCACAGGCTAAGAGGCACTGGTTTGCATATAATAAGTCTCCAGTATAATAGGATTATTGCATAATATGAATTCAAACATAAAAGTAGGTTCTGCGACACTTGGACCGATAGCTACTAACTGCTATTTTGTCTTT
>NZ_JAILQF010000331.1 GCF_024699075.1 Butyrivibrio sp. | reverse complement strand
ATTACAAGAAGGTATTCGAACACCAGTATGGTGAATTCGATGAAATAATGAAGAGAAAGGAGACCGCATAATGGCTAGAAATAAGATAGAACAAGACGAAGAGCTTGAAAGCGGTTTTGATATAAATCAGCTTAAAAGACTTGCAGGATATGTAGGTTCTTATAAAAAGGATCTGACTATCGCCATAATCATAATGGTAATATCAAGTGCTATATCCATGCTTATCCCTCTTTTTATGAAGAATGTTATGGATATAATCTCAAGCACTGTTTATGACCATGTATATACTCCAAACAAGGCAGTAAAGCTAATAATTATAAATGCCATTTTGGCACTTCTTGTCGGCATAACCTGTGCTGCTATCATGAGATACAAGATAATACTTACATCCCGCGTAGGTCAGGGGGTTATTTATAACCTTAGACGCGAGCTTTTCGTTCATCTTCAAAAGCTCCCCTTCTCCTACTATGATGATAAGCCCCATGGCAAGATTCAGGTAAGAGTTGTTAACTACGTCAATAACCTAAGTGACCTTCTGTCCAATGGTATTGTTAATACCATCACAGATATGTTCTCACTTGTATTCATACTTATATTCATGCTCTACCTAAACGTAAGGTTCACTCTTATATGCCTTTGTGGTCTGCCGATCCTGACTGCTATCATTCTTTTTGTCAAAAACAGGCAAAGAAGAGCATGGCAGATCCAGAGCAACAAACAGTCCAACCTTAATGCTTATATTGCTGAAAGTATAAACGGTATAAGGGTCACACAGTATTTTGTCAGAGAAGATACTAATACTGTACTTTTCAATAGACTTAATAAAGATGCCAGAAGCGCCTGGATGAACGCAGTCAAGTACAACTTCATCTTAAGCCCTGTAATTGAGAATATAACTGTAATTACAACTTCTGTAATATACGTTCTTGGTATTGGATGGCTTACAAACGGAGAAACCGCCATTACTGTCGGTCTTCTTACTGCCTTTGTCGGTTATGTTTCAAGATTCTGGCAGCCTATTATGACACTTGCAAACTTTTATAACTCGCTGCTTACCGCAATTTCCTATCTTGAACGTATCTTCGAGACTATAGATTCTCCTATTACTGTAAAGGACAAGGAAGGCGCAAGGCAGATGCCTCAAATAAAGGGCGATGTAGAATTTAAAAATGTCTGCTTCTCATATGATGACGGCGTTGAGATCCTTCACGATGTAAGCTTCAAGGTAGGCGCAGGTGAATCCTATGCAATAGTTGGTCCTACAGGAGCAGGTAAATCTACTATTGTCAATCTTATAAGCAGGTTCTATAACGTTGGAAGCGGTAATATCCTTGTGGACGGAACTGATATAAATGATGTTACAATAAAGTCTTTAAGACAGCAGATGGGTGTTATGATGCAGGACAGCTTCATCTTCTCCGGAACTATAATGGACAATATCCGTTATGGCAATAGCGAAGCTACTGATGAAGAGGTAATTAAAGCTGCAAAGACCGTTTGTGCTCACGATTTCATACAGTCACTTGAAGATGGCTACTATACACAGGTCAATGAAAGAGGAAGCAGGCTTTCAGCAGGTCAAAGACAGCTCATTTCTTTTGCCAGAGCAGTTCTTGCTGATCCTAAGATCCTGATACTTGATGAAGCTACTTCAAGTATAGATACTGAAACCGAGATTCTGCTTCAAAAGGGGCTTCAGGAGATGCTTAAGGGCAGGACATCTTTTATAATCGCTCACAGGCTTAGTACCATAAAGAATGCGACCTGTATCATGTATGTTGATAATGGTAAGATTCAGGAGAAGGGCTCCCACGATGAGCTTCTAAAAATTCCAAACGGATATTACCACAACCTTTATGATAGCCAGTACGCCTTCCTTCAGGCATAAGTCCAGTAGGAGTTTGTATCCCTTGCAATTTGATAAATCTGGGTAGTTAATAATAGTTTTTCTTGTCTTAAAAATATTATAATTCAAGGCTTAATATTTGGAATTATATATTTCCGGGGTCCGAAACTCGCTACGCTCAAACAGGCGGACCCCAAACGAAATATATAATTCCACCTATCAAGCTCTTGAATTAATAATATTTTTAAAGAGCGCGAAAAACTTTTATTAACTACTCAGATTATCAAATTTGCAAGGGATAATATAAGTTGGAGAATGCGAAATTCGAATTAGTATTTAAAAAGCCAATTTGAAATCATCAATTATGATATTTCAAATTGGCTTTATCATTGCTAAATATTTATGTGTAATGCACATTTGCCAGGGCTTGGCTTAATGATAAGTTACTATTTAGAATCCGAAATCGTCTCCGCCTTCGCTGTCTTCTGAATCTCCAGAATCATCTTCTTCACCGCTCTCATCCTCGGGTGTTTCTTCTTCGTATTCGTCTGATCCGCTCTGGTCTTCCTCTTCTTCAGAATAATCATCCTTAGAATCTGACTTACTTGAGCTGCCTGATGATTTCTGTTCTTTAAGTGTTACTTCTACTTCTACTTCTTCATATCCGTTACTGCCTTTTCTTAAAACAGTAATAGTAATTGTCTGTCCAGCCTCGTAATAAGCCATGTTTGTATCAAGATCTGATCTTGATGCA
>NZ_JAILQF010000329.1 GCF_024699075.1 Butyrivibrio sp. | reverse complement strand
CCTGAAGATGATACTTCAAGTCTTGCAAACCTTGCAGAGGAATCATAGATTGTATATATAGCAATAGAATGATTATCAAGAATATCTTCTATTACAGGAATGGACTCAGCAAAGATAAGCTCGGATCTTGACTGATTAAGCTTGGTTACAACATCAAATATACGTCCAAATCCCTGCTTGGAAAGAGTAAGATTCTGCTTATATTCATTTTTGTACGTAAGGGCTTCCTGATACAGATCAGATACAAATTCATTCTCATGCGCAAGCTTTTTATTTTCATCACGTACAAATTTGGACTCATCTTCTTTAATCTGACGAGTATAGCCACAGATTGCGGCTGTTATATAGAACAAAATAAAGGGAACCCAGTTACCCGGATCATAAAACAGCATGAGCCATTCTGTTCCATTCCTATAGTAAGCATAGGCAAGTGATACCAGCATAAGTGTTGCAGAGAAAAAGCCTGCTGTAGATCCCCATACAGTCGACATTATTACAATAAACAAAAGTCTGTAATCAATAAGTCTGAACTGCACACTTGACCTTGATAATCTTACTGCCAGTTCAACAAGAAAAGACCCAAGGATAAGCTCTGCGATCATTAAAAGTTTTTGAGGAAGATGGATTTTGGCTCTGAGTTTTTCAAAATATCCAGCTCTATGACTTTCTTTTTCCTTAAATTCCTCGTACAGCTGAGGTACCATATCAGAAGTTTTAGAAAGAGCAATCCAGCCATAACGCTCTCTTGCAATCTTCTCATGAGGATCAAGGTAGTTATCTGCGCCACCTTCAGGCACAGAAATATCCGCATCAGGAATAAGACTTTTCAATACAGACACAAGATCATCAACAGTCTCATAACCTGAAGGAAGAAGATGTATGGATTCATTAACATCTCTCCAGTCATCAAGAAGTCTGAACATAAATGTAGAAAAGTCTTCATTACTTATGAACATGAGCCTTGATCCACCGGTTTTATCAATAGTAACTGTCTGTCCTTTTTTGATATCTCTGAACAGCCCTGTAAAGAAGCCTCCTTCATGAAGGTGTCCGACTATACCGGGACTATAGATTATCTTAAGAGTAAAATGATAAGTATCTCTATAATACTCAAGGAGCTTCCTTATACCATCAAGCAATATGCCCTTATCGCTGTTTTCCTCTTCTTCTGAAAGATAAGGGGCTATAAATATAAACTGTCTTAATTTGATCTGTCTAAGCATAGACAATATTGCATTTAATCTGTATATTTCATCTGTTGGTGTAAACCCCGGTTCTGTATAGCGCGACCAGAAAATTACTCTTTCAAATGCATATGTCAAAAAGAGTCTTTTGAATCTGTCATCAAGTGGGGATATAGGTATCCATCTGATATGACCTTCTTTTCTTGGAGTCACTGATGGATCGGCAATTATAACTGTATTATCTCCGAATATTTTTTTTATACTTTTATCAGATATTGCATTTGCGTTTCCAGTAAGTAAAGTATCCATTGTCTACCTTTCATTTAGTATATATACAAATACTTTATAAAACTGCAATCAAAAAAGTCGAAAAAATAGTATTCACTATTATTTCGGCTTATAAACAATAATGTTTAGTTTTAACTTACGTCCATGGCGCGCAAAAAGAGCAACCAAATATTTTGGTTGCTCTAAAAAGTTCTTATGCTAAGCTTAATCTGTTTAGCTTAATCCATGCAGCTTTCCAACCTTTTCAAAAAGATCATTGCCGTCAAGGTTTAAAATGCTATGGAAAGCTCCAAATTCCTCAAGTGTGAGATCATAATCTCCGCTGTAGAAATCCTCTACACACTCAGGTGTCATATCAACACCATATTTGGAAAGTACTTCAACTACCTTCTGCGGTGTATCAAGTCCTATGCTGTCACAGTAGCCTTTGATGACGATACCAAGATCTCCCATACCGTTAACTTTGGTCTGTGCTACTCTCTGCTCTTTCTTTTCAAAAATTGTCGACATCCTTATTCCCCCTTTTCATCCTTGG
>NZ_JAILQF010000327.1 GCF_024699075.1 Butyrivibrio sp. | reverse complement strand
ATTGATGCTTGATAAAATTGATGTATTTACTCACAGTAGTATTAGAATAAGGGGAGAGTTTGCAACTGTATATTTTGACCCCTTTCAGATGAAGGAAGCGCCTCATGACGCAGATTATGTGTTTATAACACATGATCATTACGATCACTTTTCTGCTGAGGATATAAGGAAGGTCATCAAGGATACCACTATTTTGGTAGCACCTGAAAGCATGATAGATGACGCGATGGAATTTGAGCGCGAGGTCAAAGAAGTTATAGGTCTTAAGCCGGGGAATTACCGCACGATAAATGGTCTCGAAGTTGAGACTGTGCCAGCTTATAACACTTTAAAGCCTTTTCACCCAAGACGCGCAGAGTGGGTTGGATATATAGTAAAGCTTGATGGTAAGAGTATATATGTCGCAGGCGATACGGGTCTTACCAAGGAGGCTAAAAATGTTAAGTGCGATATAGCTCTTGTGCCGATAGGCGGTACATATACTATGGATGCAAAAAGAGCTGCGGAGCTCACCGACATAATAAGGCCTGAGTATGTTATTCCTACTCATTATGGAAGCATAGTTGGCAATAAAGATGATGCCAAAACTTTTGAATCACTTATCAAGTCTCCTGCAAAGGTTGTTGAGAAAATCCAGTATTTTAGCTGATTTAAGAAATGCATATGTTTTCAAAAGGTATTTTTTATACCTATATTATTCACAAGAATGGAGGACATGAAAATGGGAAATGGTTTAGACATCACTGAGATCATCAAGAAGATCAGTGGCAACAAGGAACTGATGGCGCAGATTGCAAAGGTTGATCCTAAGCAGGGTGTTGAGCTTTTGAAGAAGGCCAACATTAATGTGGATGAAGACGACATCAAGAAGATTCAGGCAACAGTAGCTGATGGCAAGCTTGATCTTGGCGATATCAAAAATCTTGCAGGTGGAATATTCGGTAAGTAATAATTTCAAAGCCGCGACTATTATAATGGCCGCGGCTTTGTCATATAGTGACAGTAGCGTAAAAATGCTATTTGGTTGTAACAGGTGGAATAGTTGGTATCATTAGTACTGACATAGAGATACGTCCCTGTATTTCTATGCATGTCGAAGTTACATCCTGTAATTACCGACATAGAAATACATCCCTGTATTTCTGAACATGTCGAAGTTACGTCCTGTAAATGCTTATGGAACTTAGATAAAAAAGGAGAACTCAAAATGGTCAAACACGTAATCTTATGGACTTTAAAGGACGAATTATCATCTTCAGAAAAAGAAGAAATCAAGAAAAATATTAAAGAGGGGCTTGAAGGCTTAAAAGGCAAAGTCCCCGGAATAGTAGATATTAAGGTATATATAGACGGCCTTGCATCATCAAATGCTGATCTTATGCTTGATTCTTCTTTTGAAAGTGAAGATGCCCTTAAGAACTATGCAGTACATCCTGAGCATGTAGCTGTTGCTGATTCTAAGGTAAGACCTTATACAAAGCTTAGAAGCTGTCTCGATTTTGAGGTTTGATAATTTTAAATGTGCGGAAGAGATTATACCTATTCAAGAACTTCATATGAAGTTGAAAATGAGCTTGGTCTTGAACCCGGATCAGTGACTATAAGCGAAGGTGATATCACTCCCGGGATGAGCCCTGTTGTCCTTTCTGCAGTTAGAAACGGTGCAGATTCTGAGATAAAAAAAGTTGAGGATTCTGCAAATAATAACGCAGAAGATAAGAAGATCACTATCTCAAATATGTTTTGGGGCCTGTCTTTTAAGGACAAAAAGCTTATTATCAACGCAAGGTGCGAGTCTGTCTTTAGTAAGAAAATGTTTACTGATGGTATAGAACGAAGAAGGCTAGTGATACCGGCAGCTGGTTTCTACGAATGGGATAGGGACAAGAACAAAGTGTCTTTTTACAAAAAAGACAAAAAGCCTATATATCTTGCAGGCTTTTATGAACTATCAGACAATAAGGATTCATTTGTGATACTTACAACTTCTGCCAATGAGTCAATGATCAGGGTACATGACCGCATGCCTCTTATGATCGAC
>NZ_JAILQF010000298.1 GCF_024699075.1 Butyrivibrio sp. | reverse complement strand
TTATTTCGCTGCTTTCTTTGCTTTTCTTATGGAAAACAGGATTACAGCGCCTATTACAACTCCGCATGTATTAAGGATCAGATCATCGATATCCGTATGTCTTCCATCGCAGAATATCTGACTAAGCTCAATAAATAATGTAAGTCCAAAGCCCGCAAGTACAGTCTTTTTGATGCTGTCAAGCTTATCAAAGCATACTGGCCAGACAATTCCGACAGGTATGAACATCGCTATATTGCCGATTACATTCATAAGCCATCCTTTATACCTGTCCACAAGAAAATAAAAAGGCAGCAGCGTTACTTTATTTATCGCCGTCCACGTAAGAACTACGTAAAGCGTTGGCCTTGTCCCCTTTTCAATAGGGAAATCAAAATATACGAACCTTGCAATTACAATTAGACATATGTATACAAGTAAAAGCTTAAACTCTCTTTTTATTGAAAATTTCCTGGTTACAGCTGCTGTCACTGCCCTCACTATTATCCATATGATCGTTATCATGATCATCATCTGTGCCATGGTTATTCTAATTATCATTAGTCTTCTTGCCCTTCCTATGATTTCTAGCTCAATTTTCAGTATTTATGAGCTTTTTGTTTATTTACATACCTTTTTATAAATGCTCCTCCAATTAGCTTATATACGACTATTCTCGAATTTAGATATATTTTTCACTTCAATTAGCTTATATACCTGCTTACACCGGATTGTTAACCTTATTAAATATTTTTTTATAGGTTTAAATAATTGCTTGTTGTTGAATTTACTATGTTATGATAAAATTTAAATAATTATAAACGTTTTTGCGTATATCGATTATTGCAAATTGGAGCGGAAATTGAAAACCATTCAGTCTAAAGTTATCTGTGTTACAATTGCAATTATTCTTTTAACCAGTATTTGCTTTATTAATATTGGTTTTTTTAATGATGCTGCCAGTACCAAGATCGATACTGAAACTATAATTACTCTTGCAACAGCCAAAGCAGCTTTGCAGTTCGACGAATACTTTAATACCATCGAAGATAGCGTTGATGCCATCCATGACCATGCGCTGCAATCCATTGAAGATAATCCATCTATTCTTGAAAACAAAGACAGTCTTAGTCATTATACTAAAAATCTGTGCAGTTTGTCATTATCCCTCATTGAGAATATCAAGGGAGCATCTTCTGTATACTACGAATATAATCCTGATTCATATGGTATCAAAACAGGCTTTTGGATCACCTTCAATGAAGAAAAGGAAATTTTTTCCCAAAGAGAATTATTCGATTTTACAGTATATGAGGAAGGTAGCGAAAGGTATGCCAATTGGTTCTATGCGCCAATGAAGGCTCGCGAAGCTATATGGATCGGCCCATACTACGACTACGATGTCGAGCAGAATATGTACACCTACGCTAATCCTGTTATCTACAACGATGAATTTATAGGTGTTATCGCAATGGACATTAATACTGATGTGTTAAAAGAAATTGCGGAATCAATCGAAGTTTACATGAACGGTAATGCGTTCATTACTGACAAGAACAAAAATCTCCTCTACAGCTATTATTATCCTAACGGTTGCGCCTACGAAGGTCTGGACCCTACTGTAAAATACAAATTAGATACTATTCATCTTGGGGAAGTTGAAGAATACACTATTTTCAGTACAGATTATATAGCATATATGGAAGAACTAAAGCCTGGTATGCTTATCGGTATTAATATTCCTATATCTTCATTCGAATCCAGAAAACAGCAATTACTGATATCCTATATCCTTGCAACTATACTATGCACGGTTGTTGCTATAGCTTTAGCTTTTTTCCTAATTAAAAGTATAGTAAAGCCTCTTCGGAATCTCACCAAAGTTGCTGAAGATATTACAAATGGAGATTACAATAAACGAATTCCTGTTAAAATCAATGATGAAGTTGGTGTCCTTGCAAAGGCTCTTAATAAGACTCTTGATACTCTGAATGCCTATATCAAGACTCTTGACGAGGAAGCCAAGCTTGATTTTTTGACAGGGCTTAGTAACAAAAATGCCTTTGAAAAAACGGAGAAAGCACTAACAGCTTCCATAGAAAATGGAATAGATACTTTCACCGTTACTGTTTTTGATATTAATAATCTGAAAAAAACTAATGATACCTATGGTCACGATACTGGAGATAAGCTTATTGCTGCTGTCAGCGAGATCATAAAAGAAGTATACGGCGACCGTTTAAGTTATAGGATCGGCGGAGATGAATTTGTAGCAATCATCAGAAACAGCAATATATATGATGCTAACAATTACATCGATCAAATGAAGGCGCTTATAGAAAATCACAATAAAAACGCTCAAGGAGATGACGCTCTTTCAAATATAAGTGTAGCTATCGGCGCTGC
>NZ_JAILQF010000283.1 GCF_024699075.1 Butyrivibrio sp. | reverse complement strand
TGAAGAGTATGATATTGCAATATGCCAGTCTGTACTTAGGCATCTGCCTAATCCTGAAAATATCTTGAAAAAGATGGTCGATTCTGTTAAGGAGAATGGATTGGTTATATGCATCGAGCCCAGTAGAAGATTGGAAAATGCTATATTTTTTATTCCTTTGGGGGCATAACAAAGTTATCATAGATAAGTGTAAAGGAGATTCCGTGAAGGCACTGTTCTATGTGAAGAAAATATTGGAAAACAATTGGTAAAGGGATGTACTCTTGAACTTCCTTGCATCAGATTTTCAATCTGACTGTTGTATTCTGTGATGTGGGAAAATAACAAATGCTAAGAATGATAAATTGATTTGCGATATAAGATTTGAGTGCGGTAAAAAAACTGCACTCAATTTTAGTTTTTGGTGTTAGGTTTACTCGTTTTGAATTGTATTATATTTAGAGGGCCTTCTAAAAGATATCAGAAAGTGAGTAGACACATGGAGGAAAAAGAAGCAAGACGGTTGGTGGAAAGCTATACTGACATGATTATGCGCATCGGTGCCAATTATCTTAAAAGTACTACTGATGCAGAGGACATATGCCAGGCGGTTTTAGTAAAGTATATTACATTGGATCCACAGTTTGATAGTCTTGAACATGAAAAAGCATGGGTTATCAGAACCACTATAAACATGTGTAAAAACGAATTGAAGAGTGCATTTTTCAGTAAGACTACAGTTCTAGAGGAAGCTGATGATGCAAAAGCTGTTACCCCACCGGATCTTGGAATCACTGAAGAAGTAATGAAGCTGCCTAGGAACTATCGTATCAGTATTTATCTTTTTTACTATGAGGGGTATTCGGCAAAAGAGATAGCAGAGCTTCTGGGGAAAAAAGAATCAGCGATTAATATGTATCTTTCTCGCGGGCGAAAGAAACTCAGGCTTTCAATCATGAATGATCCTGGTATGTTGAAACGGGTTAACGATTAGGCAAGGAGAATCGACATGAGTGAATATAGAAATAAAGAGTATATTGAATCTATGAGCCTTATCAGTCTTTCTGATGACAAAAAAGAAAAGATGATATCGAATTTAACTAAGATTAGTCCGATCAGAAAGGAAGGCACGATGAAAAAAAGAATTGGAGTAAGGAAAACGGCGATAATAGTTGCTGCATGCATAATGGTATTTGGGGTGACAGCAGCAGCTACTGGAATTGCGACAGGCGTAGTTAGTCATAATAAAATTGAAACACGAACAAGAAATTTTGGTGATCTTGAAAAGCTTGAACAGCAGGCGGAACTGGATATTATCGCTGTAGAATCATTTTCTAATGGCTATGAGTTTGATTATATGGAAATAGGCGAATCTACTACACAGGATGATAATTTTAATGATCTTCTGTCTTACAAAGGCATAAGCATGAATTATGTTAAAGAGAATGAACCATACGTTGCAATCTATATGGATCCAAAGAGTATGGGTGGTGGCGACATCTCAAAGGATGCCTTAGATAGCCGAAAGGTTGGAGATGTAGATGTTTATTATAGTTGTGATGAATATCTGTTTGTTCCCGTTGGCGAGGTTTTGACAGACGAAGAAAAAGAAAGGGATGCTAATGATCCGCATTTCTTTATTAGTGATGGTAGTGATGAAAGAGAAACAAAAATGTGTAGCACGGTTAGTTTTGTGATGGGTGAAGTGGACTATTGTATTCTTTCTTTCGATACTCCAATGGATGCAGATGAAATGATGGATATGGCAGAAGAAATTATTAATGCAAGCAATAATTAGGAAGATTCTATTGTTGCTTCAATAAAGAACGCAAGACCACTTGAATTCTTTAGAGATGAAGACGCATCTGCAAAGAGGAATGCAGATATACACTTGTAAAAGATTACATGAATAACCTCTATATCAAAATGATATAGAGGTTTAAATCATTAATCGGAAAGTCTGTCAGAATACTGGTTCTTGAATTCTTCACTAAGCTCATTCTGAAGCATTGTGAAAAACTCAGAATATCGGAGAGCTGTTCCACCTTCATAACGCACTAATTTTACATACAATGAGAGCGGAATATCTTGTCCATTCCAGGATATAGCCTCTTCATTGTGGCTGATGATCTTTTCGCATATACTTCTTGCGTAGTCTTCATCCTTGGAATTTGTCAGGATCACGAATTCATCACCACCAATACGAAAAACGATATCCTCATCGCCGGATGCTTGCTCCATGCGCTTCATGGCAGTTATTATTGCCAGATCTCCTGCTTTATGAGAAATCTCATTTATTGGAATAAGGCTCTTGATATCACCAAGCACCAGATAACAGCCTTTTCTTTCTTTGATGCAATCATAAAGCTTACTTATATCAATCTTTTTCCTATCAGTCATTGTCTTTTCCTCCATTAGCTCCCGGTCAAGTTTGTAACCGGGAAACAGTTCAAATTCAGAGGGATTATTTCTAAACTCCGAAGGTGAGACTTGCCATACGCTGTAGAAAGCTCTTGAAAAGGCTTCATTGCTGCTATAACCATAGTCCAAACCAATATTAAGCAAGGACTTTTCCGGATTATGGACAATCTCTTTTGAGGCCTTACTCATACGCCTTCGAATTATATAATCCCTGATACTGATGTTGTTAATGTACCTGAAAAGCTTCTCAATAGTAGACTTTGAGCAGTACAAATGATCAGCAATAGTATCTGTTTTAAGCGGCTGGGATAGATTGTCTTCTATATATTCCATAGCTTCTATAAGCAGCTGAATATTTTCCATGCTCTTGGTCCTTTCTGTTACGATATCGTAATTTTATTATACAGAAGTATTTGGAGTAGCTCTTGATAAAATGAGTAAAAACTAAATAGCATAAGCCGGTGTGCTTATAGTTGGGTGCATTGGGTATCCATATTATTTAAGCCTAAAAATCGGGAATCCACAACGTGTGCGATTTCCCGATTTTTTTATTTGTCTTTTTACAATAACATGGCAGGATGTGTTATTATTATATTAGATATCCTGTGTTTGATAAAAAACGGTAGGACCGCATGCATTGTGGTTTTGATAGATTATTATGTGGGAGTAGATATAGTTAAAACTTTTTGATATTCCTAGGAAGGGGAAGGTTTCTATGGATTACATGTCTTCTAATACATATTTAAAGATTACCCGTACTGACAAGAGTGAAGAAGTAATAAGAAAAGGAATTCTTGTTGCACTTGAAGAGCCTATATCTGAAGGTAGATTTACTATAGATGCTGTAGGGGTCAGTAAGTCCAAGCTTCCCTTTATGCTTATAGTAGATACCAAGTACATGGTAGCTATATTAAATGCATGTATTCATAACATGAAAGACTCTCGTGCAATTTCCCAGAATATATGCTATTCACAGACTGCATCAAGATGTAGCGGCGACGAAGTTTATACCTATAACAAGGCTATAGTTCTTGATGATGAAAATGGTAAGATGTGGTTTGCATCTGTAGCAGATGATACTCAGACGCTTACCATGTTCCGCAATTTTATAGCTAATCTTTCTTCTAATACCAATATTGCAAGTCTTGATGCTATAAAATCTATTCTGGATGAAGCTGGAAGTGGTTACAGTCCTGCACGTGGTATAGACAATGATGAGAATCGTTCATGGGATGAAGGCTTTGACTATGCCAAGAATCATATTCTTCCTATGCTTGAAAGTGGTGCTATGGCTGTTATGTATACAGAAGAAGAGATCCCAGCCATAGATAGATTTTCCAAGCTCTTTGGTCTTTCTACAGAGAGGCTTGAACGTGATATGTATTATTACTATCACTATATCTATCTTCAGGGCAAGTGCTGGATTCCGGCTACGGAATCTGATGGCAACTGGGATCGTATCATAAGTCTTCGCAGCATGTTAAGGAACAATGGAGACATGGTCCTTAGATAAGATTACACAGATTTAAGCATGAATTCACTGACATCCGGAGCTATATAGAAGCGGACTCTGTAGATATCATGCTTCCAGGTCTTTTGAAGACGCTCGTCTGTTACAGGTATTGATTCTATTTCATATTTGCATACACCGTATAATTTAAAGGTGCATAGATCACCAATCTTGAAAAGGCTAGCTTTTGAGGAATCATCATTTATTGTTACTTCTGGCTTTTCGTAGGTCATGAAGTTTAAGATGATGTTGGTATTTTCGGCATCTTTATCGAATTCCCAATTGTCCTTTATGATAAGAGCATTATCATATTTAGGTGATTCAATTGATGCATACCTTTTGTATGAATGCAGTTTGCATTCGGAAGGGTATGCATTTTTGATGTCCAGTTCTATGGTTGTAAGATCATCTGATACTTTGACATTACTTGCATGGTAAGAGGCTCCCGGAAGCTGGTCATATCCACCTATTGTCGGGAGGTTATGATAGCCTGACTGCATGGTCCATATCTCATAGCGTCTGTCAGAAAAGGTCTTGGCTGTATAGCTTTCAACACCTACGTCTATGAGGGCAGGTCTATTACCTGCATAGAGTATTATACTTCCTGTATCGTTGTGGTTATGGCTGTCATCGTTGTCACCTGCTTTTACAGACAGGGTTATATCACCCTTTCTTGTTACAAATACGCCTGCACTTTCGTAGTAGACATTGCCTGCAGGGATCTGCTTAGGATGCTTTTGGGCATAGTCTATTATCTCTTTTTCATGCATTATAGTAAGTAGTCTATAGGAGAGATTGATCTCATCCTTTAGATAATGCGCGTCTTGGTCTTTCATTGAATTAGCAAAATCAAGTGCTGCATAGGACATAAGGGCAGAACTATCAACCATTTGGCCAAAGAGATATTCTCTTGCTCCTGCAGGCTCTAGAATAGGAGCGCAGTCAGCGTAGTTGAGGTAGTATCTGCCGTGAACATGTACATTTGATATATATTCAGCTATATTCTTAACCTTGTTATCATACATACAGTCTTTGAAAGCGCCGTCTGTCATGAGGTCAAGAAGTTTTGTGGTTATATACATGCAAAGGCCTGCATGATGATAGTACATGGCTCCTTCATCGCAGCAGCCATCAATACCGTAATCCTTGAGAAAATAGTCTACAGATTCTGTAGCTTTGTCTATAATAGCATTTAATGGTATGTCTTTTTCATTCATCTGAGCTGCTGTAAGTAGAATATTCTGGGTACACCAGATTGTCCAGTTGCACATAGGCTCATCTTCTCTGCCCATCCACCAGAAGTGTTCATTAAGATAAGGCTTTATAATGCGTTTTTTAAGTTCTGAATTTATGCGATGGCAGATTTCATCTGATACATTGTCAAGCTTGTCTTTTAGTATATAGGAGATAGTGGCAAGCTGTGCTCCTGTTTCACAGGCAAAGAGTTCGATAATTGGTCTGTCTGTATCAGGAAGTATGTTTTGAGGAGTGTCGCGCTTATATGAATTATGGGCAGGAAGCTGCCAGGCACTTTCTTCGCATATACTGTAGATTCCGTTTATTATATCGTCTAGGAATCTTCCTTTATCCTCACAGATTTCACCAAGTACAAGGGCATTAAGTGCACGTCTTTTGCCAAAATATACATCTTCAAAATGTACTCTGTTGCCGGTCCTTTTGAATTCCATGAATAGTGTTGCAGGAATAGGCTCAAAGGAGAAGTTAAGATATTTATTGGCTTCTTCTATAAGATATTTACTGGCGTCATCAGTAATATTATTGGTTATGCCTTCCCAAAGATCTGATAAGTTATGGAGGGTATTAATTTTAGAAAGTGTATTTTTATATAAATATTCCATTATTTAACCCCTTTTATTTATTAGTAGTCTGTTTGCTTTAAGGAAACTCTATAAGGCAGTAATACAGCCTTTGAACCCTATTACAATCATATCACAACGACTTATTAAATCCTAAAGAAAATGGATAATAATCCGAAATAAATATAGATTATTCCCTAACAAGACTTATGAGGTGACGATGAAAAAGTTCATAATCGTAAAAAGATTCATGACCTGCTTTTTGCTATGTCTGTTTTTGATCTTTGGAACAGGCTTTATGAGTGTGCGTTCATATGCAGGAACGTCATCTGTAAAGGCTGGGGTGGTATCGGGTTTTTATGATGATGAAGATTCTTTTGATACAGGCAGTGAAGAAGATGATGAGTCTGATAGATCAGATCAGGCAGATACATCAGATGATGCCGTAATAATTCCTGATGGAAGTAAAATAGACATTCTCGTACTAAGTTCTTATAGCATGCGTGATACAATAGTCCAACCTGAAATAGAGGGAATAAGTAACATCCTTTCAGAATCCAGCTTTGATATAAGCTATGAATTCATGGATTCAAGGAGATATGATTCAGAAGAAGATATAGCAATCTATTATTCTTACCTTTCCAATAAGCTTTTAAGAGGCAAAAAATACAGTTGTATAATAGCTTGTGATGATGCTGCACTTTCTTTTCTTTTAAATCATGAAGAACTGATGGAAGATACACCGGTAGTCTATATGGGTATTCAGGATCAGCATAATGTGGATGATGCAGCCAAATATGACAATGTTATAGGAATCACGGAAAACTATGATTATGAAGGTAATATCAGTGCTATACACAGCATGCTTCCTTCAGTAAATAAGCTGTATGTAGTTGTTGATAACAGTTATATTGGAAGACTCGATTATTCTAAATTCCTTGAAATAGAGGATGATTATAGTGAACTTGAATGGAACTATATTAATATTTCAGAGATGGAGATGGATGAGGTCAAAGAAATCCTTCAGAATCTGGACTCCAACTGCGCTGTCATAATGAGCGATGTATATGAGACTAAGGATGGGCAGGTCAACAGCTTTTCATATAATGCGGTGATACTTACTGAGTGTTCATCTGTTCCTGTATTCTGCCTTGCTTATGATCTGACCGGTTCAGGTGTCGCAGGCGGTATTGTCTATGACTGTGTAAAAGCAGGCGAGACGGCAGCTCTTATGGCTATGCAGATAATCAATGGAAGAGCTCCATCTGAAATAAATGTGATAGCTGAAACTCCGACTATTCCAATTTATGATAAAGAGGTTCTAAGTCACTATAGTATCAGTATGTCTTCACTTCCTTCTGGAAGTGTTGTAAGGAATGCACCTCTTTCCATTACTGAATTCTTTGCGACTTATTATGGGATTATTATTCCGTTCATATTCGTGATCCTTGCGATCATTATAGAAATTGTATTTCAAAGTCACAGGCAGCAGCGATTTCTTTCTACAGATTATCTCACAGGACTTCCTAACAGGGGATATATTGATGGGCAATTTAGAAAGATGTCAGGTAACAATAACCAGTATGGCCTTATCCTTGTAGATATAGATGATTTCAGATCCATTAATGATCTATATGGTAACAGTATAGGAGATAAGGTAATAGTTGAAACTGCTCTGCGCCTTAAAAAGTTATTTAGCGGTAATGGTATAACAGGCCGTCTTGGAGGAGATGAGTTTATTGTTATCATAAAAGATCCAAGCGTTGAAAATATTGAAGAATATTGCCGTAATATCATAGGTTCTTTTGACACACCCATAATAGCTGATACTCAGCAGATGGTTATAAATGTAACTGTTGGAGCTGCAATGCGTTCACCTGAAATGGACAGTATCGAGGCTCTTAATAATGCTGCTGAAGCCTTGAGATATGCTAAGGACAAGCTTCGCCATAACTATTATTTCTTTAATACTGAGCTGGGTAAAGCGCAGATAAGAAGACGTGCTATAAAGACTACAATAGAGGAAGCTTTGGTCAATGATGGATTTGAGATATTCTATCAGCCTCAGTTTATAACAGGAACCAATAAATTATTTGGGGTGGAAGCTCTTATACGTCTTAAGAATAATATTGCAGGTCCTGGAGAATTCATACCGGTAGCTGAAGAAAATATGTCTATCATAAGAATAGACAGGGTTGTAACGGAGAAGACGATTAAACAGTGGCATAACTGGCTTTTAAAGGGGTATGATCTTCCGGCAGTTTCCATTAACTTTTCCAATATACAGCTTAATGACAGAGGATATCCTAATTATGTATTTGAAAAGCTTGCCCAGTACGATCTGGATCCTTCATATATTGTTATTGAGATCACGGAGAGTTCATTCCTTACAACATCAAGCCGTACTACAGAATACTTTAATGCCTTTACAAGTAGTGGCATAAGACTTTCTATTGATGATTATGGTACCGGATATTCATCACTTAGTTATCTTAACAGATTGCCGTTCTCAGGCCTTAAGATTGATCAGTCACTTATTAGAACAGAACCTACCAAGGAAAATCTGTTCATGATAGAAAAAATCATTGAAATAGCTCATTCAAGAAATTATCACGTAGTTGCAGAAGGTGTTGAGACCAAAGAACAGGAAGATTTCTTAAAGAGCGTAGGATGCGATGCAACGCAGGGATTCATGAGAGGAAAGCCTATGCGTGCAGAGGATCTTGAAAAGCTTTTTGACACGGTATTATAATCCCCCGAAGGTCATAGGGGGATTACAAAGCATGACCTTAAAGAGGCGGAAAGGGAATGATATGTTGCATGTAAGGGGTATAAGAAGGCGTTATTTATCATTAGTATTATCTATACTACTATCAGTATTTCTCCTTGTTCCAAATATTAAATATAATGTGGAAGCTGCAGATGTTATGACACTTAATGCAGGTAGCTCATCAGAGGTAGAAGTGCGTGCCGTCTGGTTTTCTTTTCGTGACTGGCAAAAGTATCTTCAGGGCAAAGACAAAACAGCTTTTACAAGTGCGTTTGAAACTATAACTGACAACATACTTGGTGCCGGTTGTAACACTCTTATAATGCATGTCAGATCTCATAATGATGCTGTATATCCTTCTAGTATATATCCCTGGAGCACTGAGATGCTAAACGGCGTAGATCCGGGGTATGATCCCCTTTCTATAATGATACAGATAGCTCATAAAAAGGGACTTTCAATACATGCCTGGATCAATCCTTATGGTTTTAGAAATGGAGAGTACTGCGGAGATGCTAGTCTTGCAACTCATGATAATATTATTGCCGGAATAAAAGAGATACTTAAAAATTACAGTGTAGATGGAATTCATTTTGATGACTATTTTCCTGTGATGGATGCATCTGTCCATAATAAGCTTGTATCAGACGTTTATACTACCTGTCATAAATACGGCAAGGTATTTGGGATAAGTCCTACAGGTAACGTCGATAATAATATTGCCAAAGGTGCTGATATAGTTACTTGGATGTCAGTTCCCGGGTATATTGATTATATTGCTCCGCAGATTTACTGGACCAATATGTATAAAAGTGATGGAAGCGTTACGCTCTTTTCAAACAGGCTTCTTCAGTGGATAAGCCTTAATAAGCTGGGACTTCCTATGTACGTGGGACTTGCTTTGTATATGGCTGAAGTTAAGCCTTCTTCAGATCTTGGATGGAGCGCTTCAAATGCTAATATCATGGCTCAGGTAACAGAGCTTAGAGCTAATAACCAGCCGGGTTTCATTCTTTATAGCTATAACAGCCTTATATCACCATACTGCGCAGCAGAACTTGCTAATCTGAAAGGATTATATAATACGTCTGCAGGTTATGGAGCAGAAGCTTATGTAGAAGATGAAAGCAGTATAGAGGCTGATAATAGTAATGATTCTGAAAATCCTGAAGATCCTGAAGATTCTGAAGATATCGATTCATCCGGTATGTATACAATTGCTATAGATCCGGGACACCAGTCACATGGAAATAGTGATACTGAGCCTGTTGGACCAGGATCTACTGTTATGAAAGCCAAGGTCTCAGGTGGTACGATCGGAGTAGCTACAGGTGTTTATGAATATGAACTTACTTTGGATATAGCACTTATGCTTAGGGATGAACTTGTATCAAAAGGCTATAATGTAGTTCTTATACGCCAATCAAATGATGTTGATATAAGTAATGCTGAAAGGGCTGAGATTGCCAATAATGCTGGTGCAGATATATTTATAAGGCTTCATGCTGATGGCAGTGATAACAGTAGTGTAAGAGGTGCAACTGCCCTTTGTCAGACAAAGTCCAATCCATATAATTCATATATTTATGATAAGAGTAGAGCACTCTCTGAATGTGTTCTTGCAGGCTATACACAGTCAACAGGTATCAAAAGCCGCGGCATATCGGAAACGGATGATATGACAGGTATTAACTGGTCTAAAGTTCCGGTTACGCTTATAGAAATGGGATTTATGTCTAATGCAAGTGAAGATATCAACATGAATGATGATGAATTCCAAAAGCTTATGGTTGAAGGACTTGTAAATGGAATTGATATGTACTTCCAAACATACCTGGATTAAGGTCTTTAATTTTGGGTAAAAATATTTCGAGATATAACTTACCCAAAATTTGAATATAAGGATAAGAAAGAGAAGGTATATATTTTGAATAAAGTTTTATCTACTTTTAATATATTAAAGAGAATAGTTTCTGTTATTACAGTGATCATATGCATGTCAGTATTTCTATTGCATAACATTGATACACATGCAGAAGAATCAGGTATTGTCTCATTTCAGGGAACCTATACCTATGAGCGTATGCTTTATGATACCCAGCTTCTTGCAGCTTCATATCCTGATATGGTGAGTTATGAACTAAAGGGACAGACAGCTCTTGGGAGACAGATCCTTATAATGAAGCTTGGTAATCCTGATGCGCCAAGGCAGATACTAATACATGCTTCTATCCATGGAAGAGAATATTATGTCACACCTCTTGTTATGAAGATGGCAGAATACTATGCGGCTAATGAAAGGGAACTTCTTGCGACAACCTGCTTTACCATAGTCCCTATGGCCAATCCTGACGGAGTTGCTATAGCTCAGAGTGGGGCCAATGCAACAACTGATATAAACTATCAGTTTCTTATAAATACTATAGGGCACTGCAGTATGTGGAAGTCCAATGCCAACGGCGTTGATATAAATCGAAACTTTCCGACAGGCTGGGGACTTGCAGAGACCAAGACTCCTACTATCTCTTATGCCTATTATGAAGGCCTCATGCCCTCATCAGAAGTAGAAACTGTGATACTTGAGCAGCTTCTACTTGATAATCATTTTGACTGCTACCTTGCTTATCATATGAGGGGGAATATAATATACTACTACGCACCTACCTGCACACCTGAGATGTATGCGTTATCAAGACTTATTGCTGATACGGTTCACAATTCTACAGGGTATCAGGTAGTAGTGGATGCTGAGGATACAGATCCGAGCGGTTCTTTTGCTGACTTTGCGCAGATCATGTGCGGTGTTCCAGGATGCACTATAGAGTGCGGCAAGACGCTTCCTCCTGACGGAGCAGGACAGGTATCAGAATTTTATTCCAAGAATCTTACAAGCTGGAAGAATGTAGCGAATCTGTATGCGGTGAAGCTTTCTTACTGATGAAATTTGATTTTATAACGAGCAAAAAACGAAGCATTTGCGAGTTTAATTTAAAAGCTGTCTCTTTTATGAGGCGGCTTTTTTGCTATAATCAGAGTGTTAACAGCACTTAAGGAGAGTTAATGAGTTTAGGCATTATAAAATTTGGGAGGAAATATGGACAAAGATACAGAAAATCGCCTTTTAAAGCAGATGGAATTCATACTTGAAATTGATAAAGAAAAGAATATAACAAGGCAGACGCATCTTACAGGACATGGTCGTAATGAAAATGATTCAGAGCACGCCTGGCATATGGCTATCATGACTTATCTTCTTAGAGAATATTCCAATGAAAAGATTGATATTGCGCATACAATGATGATGTGCCTTATCCATGACATAGTTGAGATCGACGCTGGCGATACCTATGCATATGATGAAGAGGGCAAGAAAACTCAAAGAGAGCGTGAAGAAAAGGCAGCAGAGAGAATCTTTGGAATGCTCCCAAAGGATCAGAGAGATGAGCTTCGTGCTCTTTTTGAAGAATTTGAAGAGGATGCTACTGCTGAAGCCCACTTTGCTCATGCAATGGATAACTTTCAGCCTCTTCTTTTGAATGATTCCAATGAGGGTGCAGACTGGGAGAGGCATGGCGTAAACAGGAAGCAGGTTGATGGAAGACAGAAAAAGACTCGTCTTGGATCTGAAATATTATACGAAAAGACAATGGAGATCCTCGATAAGAATGAGGAAGCCGGACATATAAGGCACTCCGAGGATTAATGGAGGTAAGCAGAAGGCTTTTTTGACTAAATTATAAAAAAAATAGAAAATAATCAAAAAAATTATATAAAGTTATTATTGTAACCTTCTTTAATTAGCGGTAAAATTTTAAAGCTTATGTTTTTAAAGTATAATCATTGATTCGGGCTATGGAGGAATATTATGAAAAACGATGCTTTAAAACCTATGCTTTTTACTACTTTAAAAGAGTACTCTAAAGAGCAGTTTGTTAAGGATGTAGTTGCAGGTATAATAGTAGCTATTATCGCACTTCCTTTATCTATTGCACTTGCGCTTGCTTCAGGGGTGGGACCTGAACAGGGTATTTATACAGCTGTTATAGCAGGTTTCCTTATTTCTTTTCTTGGAGGAAGCAGAGTTCAGATTGCTGGTCCTACGGCGGCTTTTGCTACTATAGTAGCTGGTATAGTCCAGGAAAATGGTATGTCCGGACTTGCTCTTGCAACTGTTCTTGCCGGTATCATGCTGATAATCATGGGTTTTTTAAAGCTTGGAAGTCTTATCAAGTTTATTCCTTATACTATTACAACAGGTTTTACAGCAGGTATTGCTGTTACTATCGTGATCGGACAGATCAAGGATTTTCTGGGACTTACTTATCCTGAAGGAACTGTTACAGTTGAAACTGTTGATAAGGTAGGAGCTATTGTTTCAAATATAGGAACTATCAACTATCAGGCGCTTATAGTAGGCCTTGTATGTCTTATAGTCCTTATAGTGTGGCCATATATCAACAAGGTAATTCCGGGATCACTTATTGCGGTTATAGTCGGAGTTATCATGGTCAAGGGTCTTGGAATGAAGGTTAATACTATAGGCGATCTGTATACTATAAGTTCAGGACTTCCGTCTTTCACAATGCCTGATTTTTCTTTTGCAGCTATTAGAAATATTCTTCCTGATGCATTTACAATAGCCATACTTGCTGCGATCGAATCACTTCTTTCATGTGTTGTAGCTGATGGTATGATAGGTTCCAAGCACAGATCCAATATGGAGCTTGTAGCTCAGGGTGTTGGTAACGTAGGTTCAGCCTTATTTGGAGGAATCCCTGCAACAGGAGCTATAGCAAGAACTGCAGCTAATGTCAAAAATGGTGGTAAGACACCTGTGGCCGGTATGGTCCATGCAATAGTACTTGTACTTGTTCTTGTAGTACTTATGCCATATGCAGCCCTTATTCCAATGCCTACAATTGCAGCTATTCTATTTATGGTTGCTTATAATATGTGCCAGTACAGAGCTTTTATTCATCTTGTAAAGACAGCGCCAAAGAGCGACGTTATAGTTCTCGTTCTTACATTTGTTCTTACAGTAGTATTCGATCTTGTAGTTGCTATTGAGATTGGTATGCTTATGGCTGGTCTTCTCTTTGTAAAGAGAATGAGCGAAGAAGCAGAGGTTAGAAGCTGGAAATATGTTGATGATGAAGAACATGATGCTGATGCCATAAGATTCAGAAATGTTCCAAAGCCTGTAAGTGTATATGAGATAAGTGGACCAATGTTCTTCGGTGTTTCAGATATGCTTGCTGATATTACAGTCAAGGACTTTACTAAATGTCTGATAATCCGTATGAGAGGTGTTCCGGCACTCGATGCTACTGCAATGCGTTCACTTGAGCAGACATATGACAGAGTAAAGGCAAGCGGAGCAGAGGTTATCTTCTCACATGTAAATGAGCAGCCAATGAAAACAATGGAAAAGGCTGGATTCATAGCTAAAGTTGGAAAAGAAAACTTCTGCAAAAACATAGATGAGTCACTCGAAAGAGCAGCAAAGATCATAGAATAAAATCCTGATAACTCAGACTTCGCATAAAAATGCCCCTTGCGATTTGATTATCTTGGGCAGTTAATAAAGTATTTTCTTGTCTTAAAAATTTCAAAATTCAAGGCTCAATAACTGGAATTTTATATTCAGGGGTCCGAAACTCGCTTCGCTCATACATGCGGACCCCAATAAGAATATAAAACTCCATTTATTAAGCTCTTGAATTTAGTGAAATTTTTAAAGAACGCGAAAATTCTTTATTAACTGCCCAAGGTTTCAAAATTCGCAAGGGGCATTTTTTATGCGAAGTCTGAGTGAAAAATAAAAAAGTAATTGCCAAAAGCAAAAATATGGTATATTCCCATCTTTGACAGTTAAAATGCGAGGAACCGCAGTAATTGTGCGGAAACCTCGCATTAGTTTTAGGGTAAAAGTGTAGCTATATATTATTACTTTTTCTTGGATTCACGGATGACTTTCTTCATCTTGAATATGGAATAAATATGACGTTCTCATCCTTGTATACTCCTGCTACTATTCTTGAGAATTTGCTTGGCATAAAACCAAAGCTCCCTGTAATAACTATGGACGGGGCGGTATAATATGATATTAGCGAGAACAGATATCCTATCTTGGTAATACGATCATGTTAAGTGATAATAAACGTAATAAAGCTGATTACTATTTTGATGAAAGTAATAAGATGATCAGGAAATTATATAAGATGTTTTACTTTTGCAAGATGTGATTTTTCATTTCTTCATCCGGTTCGTATGAAGCTCTTATTCCGCCGATATATTTGGGCCTTGTTCTTGCTGCAAGTACGTTTGCACTTCCTATGGTGTTGTTAGACAGCTTGACCGGTACAGCGACCTTCTTAAGATTCATACCTATTAATGTTCCGCCTATATCTATTCCTGCATCTGCCTGTATCTCTTCAAGAGCTACAGGCTCTTTGAAGTTGTAATAGGCGCAGGTTGCAAATGATCCGCCTGCTTTGGGCTGTGGTACAACGGTTACTATATGATCTGACATTCCGATTGAAATCGCAGCTTCTTTTTCTATAATGATAGCTCTGTTAAGGTGCTCGCAGCACTGGGAAGCAAGGTAGATTCCTTTTTTATTTAGTTCTTCATATATAGCGCCAAATACGGCTTTGGCAACTTCAAGGCTTGAGTTAGAACCTATTATATCTCCGCAGATCTCACTTGTAGAGCAGCCTACAACGAATATCTGTCCTTTTTTTATACCTGAAGCTTCAACTATTTCACCTACACAGGCCCTTGCCTGATCTTTGATCTTATCAAGGTCAAGAGTTGTAGACCTGTAAATATC
>NZ_JAILQF010000274.1 GCF_024699075.1 Butyrivibrio sp. | reverse complement strand
CAGGAAGAGGAAGTTGCAAAGCGTGTTCAGGACAAGATAAGCACAGTTATCAGCCAGTATGATGAGGACGTTAAGTATGATCTCCAGAAGGAAATGGAGAAAGAAGTTAAGCGTGAACTCATGGGCGGCAATCGTCCAAAGCCTGAGAAGAATGCAGGAAGAGCACTTCTTAGTCATGCGGGCAATGTTATAAAGCCTTCAACTGAGCCTTTTGTCAAGGCAGGAGCAGAAGGCATCAAACGAGCTAATGAAGAAATGCTCATGGATGAAGATGATGTCATGGATTTTGACAAGCTTGAAGATGATGACAGTAAGGAAGCTGATAGTAGTGTAGAAGCATCTGCTTCTGATAAGGCAGTATCTGATGAAGATAATAAAGGATCTGATGATGCTGCAAAATCTGAAAGCTCTAATAAGTCTGATATTTTAGATGAAGCTGAAGACAAGCAGGAAGCTTTAAACAACGACATTAAAGAAATCGTAGCTGATACAGATTCATCTGATGAGACTTCTGATATTAATGAATTTGATCTTGAGCTTGGTCAGGAAGAGCCTGATGAAGAAGATGATGAATCCGAAGAAGATATAGATACAGAAGAGCCCGACGAAGAAGATGATAAATCCGAAGAAGCGGGTGCAGAAGAATCTGACGTAGAAGATGATAAATCCGAAGAAGCGGGTGCAGAAGAGCCTGACGAAGAAGATGATAAATCCGAAGAAGCGGATGCAGAAGAATCTGACGTAGAAGATGCTGATTCAGTAGAAGATGATACAGAAGATTCAGATATAGAAGCTTCAGATACAGAAGCTTTAGACCAGGAGACAAGTGACAAAGAAGAGACTTCCAAAGAAACTTCCAAAGAGGACGCCTTCAAAGATGGCACAGACTTACCGCTCGAGAATTTAAAATCCGCTAAGAGGAAGATCACAATTGTAGAAAAGGACGAGTCATCTGCACTTGAAATTCCTGAATATACTGAAGAAGTAGTTGAGATGAGTCTGGGAGAAACATTCAACTATGATGAAACAGATAATTCAGAGGATGAAAGTAAAGAGGATCCAGGAGAAGACTCTTCTAAAGCTTCATCAGAAGATTCTTCAAATAGCACCGAAACTTCAAGTGAAGAATCTTCAAAGAGCGCCGAAACTTCAAGTGAAGAATCTTCAAATAGCACCGAAACTTCAAGTGAAGAATCTTCAAAGAGCACCGAAGCTGCAAGTGAAGATGTAATAGAATCTGTACCAGAAACAGAAAGTGATAATACCAAAGTAAACAATGCACAGGATGCCGGCCCTTCCGAAGGGGAAGCGGAGACAGAGTCGGAGGCGAAAGAATTGGATACCAGGGTACGTGTAATGACGCCGGAGGAGAAAGAACTTTTCGGACCCTATATTCACCATCGTAAGTCCAGAAAGCAGATCATTCGGGCAATTGATTCACTTAATATGTCACCAGCAACCAACAACGCTATAGTAACAGGCGAAGAAGGCACAGGCACTATAAATCTTGCCAAGGGTCTTATCAAGTCTGTTCAGGCAAGCGGATCGGGCTTTTCCGGTAAAGTTGCCAAGATAACAGCGCAGGCTCTTAACAGGAAGAATGTAAGCACAGTAATAGAGAAGCTTGATTCAGGTGCGCTCATAATCCAGCGTGCAGCTGATATGAAGACGGATACTGTTGAGTCTTTGTACAAGGAGCTTACAGCTGACAAGCACGGTATCATCATCGTTATGGAAGATAACCATAAGGATATGGACCGTCTGTTAAAGCGTCATCCTGAGCTTTCAGGCTGCTTTAACGTAAGAGTTGATGTAGAAGCTCTTGATAACGAGTCACTTGTAGCATATGCCAAGCAGTATGCCCTTGAGCGTGAATACAAGATCGATAACTTTGGTATGCTCTCCTTGCATTCAAGAATTGAAGAGATGCAGACCATAGACCATGATGTAACAATTTCAGAGGTACGAGACATTGTTGATGAAGCAATTCGAAGTGCCGAAAAAAAGACCATCAGTCATTTCTTTGACGTAGTGCTTAATAAGAGATATGATGAAGAGGATATGATAATTCTCACTGAGAAAGATTTTGAAAAGGTAGACCATAAATAAGAATAGACATTAAAGGCGGGAAGTTTTGTATGGGAAATAAGGTATTTATCTCTGAAGCTGATGAGTATCTGTTTGGCAACGGAACTCATTATGAAATCTACGAAAAACTGGGTGCTCATCCATCCGAAGAAAATGGCAAAAAGGGAATGTTTTTTGCCGTATGGGCCCCAAATGCAGAAAGTGTTCATGTAATAGGTTCCTTTAACGGCTGGAATGAAGACGCCCACGAAATGGAAAGACTTAAGACCGGAATATGGCAGCTTTTTATTCCGGGTGTAGGAGTTGGTGAGTTATATAAATATATGATCACAACCAAGAGCGGGGACAAGCTTTACAAAGCAGATCCCTATGCTAACTTCTCTGAACTTCGTCCGGGAACAGCATCAAGGACTACAGACCTTTCAGCATTCAAGTGGTCCGATGACAAGTGGACAAGTGAAATATCCCAAAAAGATCTCAACAAGCAACCAATAGCAATCTACGAATGTCACATCGGTTCCTGGATGAAACATCCTGATGGAACAGAAGATGGTTTCTATACATATCGCCAGTTTGCAGACCGTATAGTAGAGTACCTTAAAGAGATGAATTACAACTATATCGAGCTTATGGGTATAGCTGAGCATCCATTCGATGGCTCATGGGGCTATCAGGTAACAGGCTATTATGCTCCAACTGCAAGATATGGAGAGCCTGTCGACTTCATGTATCTTGTAAACCTTCTCCATAGAAACAATATAGGTGTAATCCTTGACTGGGTACCGGCGCACTTCTGCCCTGATGCTCATGGCCTTGCATGCTTTGATGGCCAGTGCATCTACGAAGATCCGGATCCGAGGAAGGGTGAACATCCTGACTGGGGAACCAAGATCTTCAATCTGGAAAAAAATGAAGTCAAGAACTTCCTCATAGCTAACGCACTTTACTGGATCCGTAAATTCCACATCGACGGAATAAGAGTAGATGCAGTAGCATCAATGCTCTATCTTGATTATGGCAAAAAAGACGGCCAGTGGGTTCCTAATAAATATGGCGGCAATGAGAATCTTGCAGCAATAGAATTCTTCAAGCACATGAACAGCGTTATCCATGGTACATATCCTGGATTTATGACTGTTGCAGAAGAGTCAACAGCATGGCCCAAAATAACAGGCAAGCTTGAAGATGACGGCCTTGGATTCTCATTTAAGTGGAATATGGGCTGGATGCACGACTTCTGTGAATATATGAAGCTTGATCCTTACTTCCGTAAGGGCGCACATAATATGATGACCTTTGCCATGAGCTACAATGAGGCTGAGAATTATATTCTTCCTCTGTCTCATGATGAAGTAGTACATCTTAAGTGCTCAATGCTTGAGAAGATGCCAGGCTATGAAACAGATAAGTTTGCAAATCTCAGAGCCGGATATACATTTATGTTCGGTCACTCAGGTAAGAAACTCCTCTTCATGGGTCAGGATTTTGGTCAGAACCGTGAGTGGAGTGAGAAGAGAGAGCTTGATTGGGGACTTCTTGCAGAGCCTCTTCACAGAGGAATGAAGGATTATGTCGCAGAGCTGTTAAAGCTCTATAACAAGTATCCTGCCCTTTATGAAATTGATAATAACTGGGGCGGCTTTGAGTGGATCAATGCTGATGACTCAGACAGAAGCACATACAGCTTTATCCGTAAAGCATCAAATGGCAAGGATAACCTTTTGTTTGTTATCAACTTCACTCCAATGGAGTGGAAGGACTTTAAGGTAGGAGTTCCTTTTGCAGGAAACTACACTCATCTTCTTGACAGTGCAGATACAAGATTTGGAGGAATGGGTACAGGAATTCCGGATAAGATCAAGGCTCAGCCTGGCCTTTGTGATTACAAAGATTATTCTTTGACTTTTGATCTTCCTCCATATGCAGCTGAAGTATTCCTGTTTCAGGACCCTTCAAAGAAGGAATCAATGGTAAGAACTGAGCGTACCAAGAGAACTCTTAGAAGTGAATCTCGTTCCAAGGAAGATGATACTAAGGATTCTGATGCTAAGGATTCTGACAAGAAATCCTCCAAAAAGGAAAGCTCTAAAGACTCTGCCAAAGAATCATCTAAAGAATCCACTAAGAAGGCTTCAACCAAAAAGGCTTCCAAGACTTCTAAATAAGACTAAAAAGACTGATTTAATCACTAAATAAAAGACTAAATTCAAATACGGTTAAGAATCTGATATAATGTGCCGAAATAAAGTGTGACTGCAAAGGATATGCAGCCGCACTTTATTTTTTTCTCCAAGCCATAACAGGACGTGCCGGCAGAGAAAGCATTTGAGGTTTTATATGACTAACGTATCGGCTCTGGGGCAGTTTATGGCATCCCCTGATGAAAACATATCAGATAGAATAGGATCATTTGTAGGAAGTAGCGACGCTTTTAAGTCTTTGGGCTCTTCAAACATACAGGGCGGCTCAATGTCTGGCTCTATAGGTTCATTAAAGAGTGCTGACGTTGATCTTAATTCGGGAAGACATGATATAGACGGTTATTCCCAAAAGACAAGCATACTTGCACAAAGTCTTGATAAGAACGGGTCTGATTTTGAAAATTTCCATAATTTTGATGTTGTAATGTCACACACTATGTCCCTTGAAGACTATAACAAGGCAAGAGAAGACGGCTTTGACATGAAAGATGTCGAGCCTTCTGAAGCTGTGACTATTCTTGATAAAGTAAAGACTGTTCTTGCAAAGTCCGGACAGGTTGTTACCGGATATAATGATGACCTTGACCTTGAGACGCTTAAGGATATTACTGGAAGCGGCGTTATGGCCAAGGATATAATCGAATCTTTTGATCATAATGATATCCCTGCAAGTAAGGAAAATATCGAAGATGTACTAAAGGCCGTTGAAAAAGGGTCTATGCTTGGAACGCCCAAAGATACAGCCAAAAACTTCCTTGTGGACAATAAGCTTGAGCCGTCTATAGACAATTTCTATCTTGCAGACCATGCAACCAATGGTCAGAAGAATGGCCAGGGCTCTTATTATATGGAAGGCGGCTATCTTAATAAGATAGGAAGGGGCCTTGAATATGAGGATCTTTCTTCTTCAATCTCTGAAGTTATAGAGGAAGCCGGATTTAGCGCAGATGATAAGAATATGCAGGATATGGCAAGGCAGCTTTTAAAGGATGGCCTTGCACTTACAACTGATAATCTTCAAAGGAAAAATGAGATAGATAGTATTTCTTTTCCACTTACTCAAAAAGAGATAATCGAAAGCGCGGCAGCAGCTATAGCTGACGGCAAGAGCGCAAGCAAAGGAAGTCTTAGTGATAGAGAGAGCCTTGTTCAAAAGGCAGTAAACATAGATAAGTCTCTTTTTGTAGAAGAGACAAGATTTGAGATGAGCGCTGAAGTTAACCTTCGCCTCATAAGAAGCGGAACTCAGATAGATACTTCTTATGTTGAGAAGGCTATAACGGATCTTAAGGCTGCAAAAGAGGAGATTGCAAATATTCTTTTCCCAGACAGAAGTAATTCTGAAAGCCTATACGATCTGTATACTAAGACAAATGGAGAGGTTGAGGCGGTAAAAGAGTCTCCGGCAGCAGTAGTCATGGCGCTTACCAAGGAGTTTAAGTCTGCAACCCTTGAAGATATCTTCAATAAGGGAACCAGTCTTAAAGCATCCTATGATAAGGCGCAGATGACCTACGAAGCAGTCGGGACGCAGGTTAGAGGCGATCTTGGAGATGACATTAAGAAGGCCTTTAAGAATGTGGATGAAGTTTTAAAGGGCATAGACCTTGAAGCAAGCGATGATAACAGGCGCGCTGTAAGGATCCTTTCGTATAACCACGCGGAAGTTACAAAGCAGAGCGTTGAAGTTGTAAGAAGTATTGACAGTAAGCTTGTAAATACCATGGATAAGTTAAAGCCATCCGCAGTCCTTGACATGATAAGAGAGGGAAGAAATCCTCTATCCATGACCCTTGATGATCTTGAAAGCTATCTTGACGATAAGGACAAGGATCCTGACAAGCAGAATGAGAAGTATTCAAGATTTCTTTATAAGCTTGAGCACAGCGGGCAGATAAGTGATAAGGAAAAAGAGTCTTATATAGGAATCTACAGACTGTTTGAGAATCTTAAAGCCACTGATCATGCGGCTATAGGTATGATCCTTGAAACAGGTTCTGAAATGACTATAGGTAATCTTCTTACCGCGAACAGGACAATTTCAAGATCAAAGCGCGGAATTGATTTTAAGATTGATGACGACTTTGGAGGCCTTAGCGCCGGAGAACGAAAGAATACTGCTATTGATGTCCAGATAGAGACAGCCTTTAGATATTATTCAGAAAAAGCTGACAGTGCTTATGAGAATATGAGCCCTGAGAAGATGTTTGCTTTTGAAGATAGCGGCAAGGTAATAGAAGATGCCCTTCTTCCTGAATTTGCAAATGCCATGGAAGAAGCTGATGACAGGAAGCTTGAAAAGGAATACAACAAGAAACAGCTTGAAGACATAAGGAATACTTTAAGAGACGATCAGGCCAAAGAAAGCGCAGAAGAGCTTGAAAGATCAGGTATCCCTGTAACTGTCAGAAATCTTGAAGCCATGGAAGAGATAATTGCTTCAAGAAAGAAGAAAGTCACAGACAATATCTGGAACAAGCTAAGAGACAACATCAAAAAAGGTGATGACAAGTCACTTGGCGATATCCTTACAGGTGATGATGCTGATATATCAAAAGATCTGGAAGAACTTAAGGATATTGGAAATTATAAGAATAATATTGATAAACTTACACAAAGTCTTGAAACAGCTATGGATACAGCCGATACATATATTGACCTTAGTGTGATAAGACTTCTTCACAAAGAGCTTTCAATTGCAGGGGCGCTTGCAGATAAAGGAAGCTATGAGATCCCTGTAGACACAGGAAGTGGTGAAGTATCACTCCATATCTCTTTTAGGAAAGGAGAAGGAAGCAGTAAGAAATTAGAGGCAAGTATAGAGACTGAAGATTACGGCCTTATAAAAGCAGATATGTCTCTAACTAAAGATGAGGTTCATGATGCGCAGAAAGTTGGCGGAATGCTGACAACATCAGCTCAGGGAAGATCTGAAGTAAAGCGCTTTATGGAAAATATAAAGTACATAATGACAGGTGATGCATCATCAGATGATCTGTCGATCATGTACGGAGTAAGAAGACAAACAGGCAATAATAGTGAACCAGCAGTTAGCAGGGAAGCAGATACTACTGACACGAGTCTGATAAGAACAGCGGAACTATTTGTACAGGCAGTTACAGATACACTCTCTATGATGAAAGAATCTTAAGCTGCATTTTAAAAGACACGGAGAAGTACCATGAAGATTAATTACAACGTATCTGCGTTAGTAGCAAACAATGCACTCAAAACAACAGACAACAAGCTCACAGAATCACTTGAAAGACTTTCAAGCGGACTCAAGATAGCTAATGCCAAGGACAATCCATCAGGTCTTGCGATGTCAAGAAGGATGAATGCCCAGATCAAGAGCCTTGATACAGCTGATGATTCCAATGCAGACGGAATCTCAATTGTAGAAACAGCAGACGGAGTTCTTGCAGAGATGCAGGATATGCTTCAGAGAATGAGCGAACTTGCAATTAAAGCAAGTAATGAGACCAATACAGATGATGACAGAGCTATTATCGATGAAGAGATCCAGCAGTTAAAATCTGAGATTGAAAGAGTCAGCGAAACAACTGAATTTAACGGGCAAAAGCTCCTTGACGGAACATTTGATCTTAAAGGATATGCAACAGTATATGATAGTACGACAAGTACATATGTTACAGATTCCAATATTACAGTAAGCACCTATTCAGATGAAATACCTGCAGGAACAGCTACAATAGCAGGCTTTACCTGCAAGTATGAAGAGGATAGCGTGACAGGTACAAGGACGATCGTAACGACAGTTGATGATGACGGTTCTATAACATCTCCAACAGGTACACTTACAGATTCTGAAGGAAATGTATATGACAACATAACTGTTGATGGCGATATCATCAAATTCTCAAACAGTAATGGTCAGGAAGTTCAGCTAAGGGTAGATGAGACTATATCTACATATACTACAATACAGCTTGAGATTACAGGCACAGGCGCAATGGCAGTTCAGATAGGAGCCAACGAAGGACAGTACCTTGATATCAGAATACCTACAATGTCTCTTTCTAATATTGGTGTATACAATGCCAATACTAAGACTCTAGAGGATTCTAATGCAGCTATAGAGCAGATCAAGAACGGTATATCCTATATATCTGCGGCGCGAAGCCGTCTTGGTGCATATCAGAACAGACTTGAGCATACCAATAAGTCGATCGACGTAACAATAGAGAATATGACAGCGGCATATTCAAGGATCATGGACGTAGATATGGCTGAAGAGATGACAACTTATTCAACTCAGACAGTACTTGATCAGGCAGGAATATCAATGCTGGCACAGGCCAATGAAAGACCTAGCGAAGTGCTTCAGCTCTTGCAGTAAGTATATAAACAGTAACCCGTTTACTTTACAGGCCAAGCGGCGAGCACCTTGACCTGAAAGCCAAAGGCACAGTATTCTCGCACAAGAGGACGATTATGACCAAAGAGCAGATCAGTAACTACACAAGAAGGATTTCAGAAGCTAATGAAACTCAGATGATCACAATTCTGTATGAGATGACACT
>NZ_JAILQF010000233.1 GCF_024699075.1 Butyrivibrio sp. | reverse complement strand
GAGCTGTAGGTTCCGGGTTCAGCCATCTTTGCATATTCTCCAAAGAGATTACAAAGATTATTGAAACGCTTGTCATTCTGATTGCCGTATAAGCAAAGAAGATATCCACCTTCATCCTCATTACGGAACAAAGTGTTACGGCTGTGGAAGCCTGCTGGAAGGAGTGCCGGAAGCTTCAGTACATCATGCATTGAGTCGAGTTTAAAGCAGCAGAAGAAATTCTCACTGTTTTTAGCAGCTCTTTTAAGTGGTGTATTATATCCAGTCTTAACTCTCTTATTTTCACGATTTGTTACGCCATCGAGGAAGCCTGAGAAATCACCGTCCTGAAGACGATTAAACAGGTCAAGGACCTCTTCATCTTCATTTTCTTCAGTATTTTCTGAGTAGTCAACGTTTCCATTTTCATAAGATTTATTATCATCCTGCACAGATGGACCAAACTCAGAAAAGCGGGTATCCAATTCTTCCGGATCTTCAGACTTTGTTATAACCAGAATTATGCATTCTGAGTTAACAGGAATAGCCTCTATCATGAGCGGAACGTCCTCTGCATTAAAACCAAAACGTGTATTGGCCTGATGCATCATTTCCTGAAAAAGTTCGCGTGCTTTGTCAGTACCATATGCGAGCTCACTAACTTTGAGCTGTCTCTTGGTAAGATCCTCTCTGGTAAGTGTGCAACGGATCTGGTGATCATTCACCTTCTCAATTTTCATAAACTTACCTCCTGCTTTTGTTATTTCATCCTTGAATACTTAGCTGTAAAAATTGATTAAAATGATACTAATGTATACCTTGCGCAATGTCAATATATGTATCGGCCCAAAGGTCAAAATTTAAGAGAGTATTTAATAAAAAATAAAAAAGTTTTTATTTATGATGGTATTGTATTTGATCATAATTGGTTGTATAATAACTTCTCGTGAGATGCCTTTCCCAGATATGTATCCGGGGAGGGGGCATGTTTTCTAGAATATCGTAATTAGTTCTGCATCAGTCAGAACGCCTTACAGACATACTAGTCTGAGGGGTTACCCATTTTTGAAACATAATATATAAGAACAATTTTAATTTTAAACAACGTATCAATAAATCTGAAATAGTCATTTTTGCTGTGTGTGCATATATGTATGCATGTATCTGGCAGTCTATTAGTAGCATATCGCTACCTGATTTCAATTTATTTTAAAGTACAGGGTACGGAATGGCATCTCATAAGAGGATATAGCATCTTTTTTGTAGAAGGAGTAATAATTACATTATCAGTATTTATATCACGGATACCTTTTGGTGCTGATAAGACCCTTTGACAAAAGAAATACTTGTGACCAATATAAACATTTATAACAAGAGGATCCCGCCAATTGCATATATTTGTAGATGGTGTCACAAAGCTTACAGATACACAGCCACAAGACCTATGTTTCTTTTGGCTGTGTTTTTTGTTGAAAAATTTGCTTAAAGCAATTTGTATATCATTTATTATATCACATCTTATCACTTTTTAGATAACAATCAAAACACGCCATGGATGGCACTGCTTCTCGTTATGTCACAACAGGATGTTGTTGTATTACGTTAGTGCCATGGATGGCACTGTACTTAGTAATGTGGTAAAATAATACCCGGTCTAAACTATATTATTTTGAGGGAAAAGAATTATATGAAACATAAGGTTATACCGGTAATTGTAATTATTCTTCTTGTACTTATGCTCGGAGGAGGATACGCAGCAAAGCTATTATATGACAAGTACTCATATAGTAATGAACAGGCTGATACTACAAGCTATTTCGGAATAGAAGATGAGAATGATGTTCCAATTATTCTTCAGAATGAGAAGACAGATCTTCATGCAAGGATAATAGACGGCGTTTATTATATGACATTTTCTGATGTTCAGACATATTTAAACGACCGCTTCTATTATGGACAGGAAGACGGAATTCTTGTATATACAACACCGTCTGCTATTATCACAGCAAATGTTGGAGAGACTACTATAAGCTCTACAGACGGCTCATCAGAAGATCTTGGATATGCGGCCTGCGTTATAGACGGTGACACCTTATACGTAGCCATAGATTATGCCCAAAAGTATACAAACTTTACTTATACAGCTTATACAGACCCTAATCACATCACCATGTATACAGAGTTTGGACAGGAAGTAAGAGCTGTTATCAAGAAAGATACAAAGCTCAGACTTCGCGGCGGTGTTAAGAGCGAGATCCTTACAAGCCTTGATAAGGATGCAACAGTAATAATCCTTGAAGAGCTTGAAGACTGGTCCAAGGTTGTAAGCCCGGACGGATATATAGGATATGTGGAAAAGAAGTTCCTTGAGAATATCCAGACAGTTGACCTTCTTGCACCAAGTAATTATGCAGAACCTGAATATACCAGCATTCATATGGACGGCAAGGTCAACATGGTATGGCAGTCCATAGGAGGTACAGCAGGTAATTCAACACTTTCATCTGCTATTTCAGATGCAACGGGACTTAATGTTATATCACCTACATGGTTTTCATTAAGTGACAATGAAGGATCAATAGAATCTTTTGCCACACAGGATTATGTAAATACAGCTCATGATAGCGGACTACAGGTATGGGCAGCACTTGATAACTTCAATAACTCTTTTTACAGAGAGGGAGAAGGCAGTACTGCAACAGTCCTTGCTTACAGCGCATCAAGAGCAAATCTTATAAATAACCTTATGAATGAAGTAAACACCTATGGAATCGACGGAATCAACATCGATCTGGAGTTTACAGGTTCAAGCCTTGAAGATATAACAGCTGATGGCGGAGAAGACTTTATCGAATTTATAAGAGAGCTTTCAATTGCCTGCAGAGCAAATGGAACTGTATTATCAGTAGATATCCCTGTTCCAATGGGCAATGAATTTTTCCATAGAAAAGAGCTTGGAACTGTCTGCGACTATGTAGTTATCATGGGCTATGACGAACATTATGAAGGAAGCAGTGAAGCAGGTTCCGTTGCTTCAATATCATATGTTGAGAGCGGAATCAAGAATACTCTTGAAGATGTGCCCGCAGATAAGCTTATAAACGGTATTCCTTTCTATACAAGAATATGGTTCACCTCGACTGATGGAACTGTTACAAGCCAGGCAGGCGGCATGGAATGGGCT
>NZ_JAILQF010000177.1 GCF_024699075.1 Butyrivibrio sp. | reverse complement strand
TTCTTCGAAACTCTCACAATCCTCAAACATTCGCAAATCCGCACTACGTGCTACTTTGCTCATGTTTGGCGGGTCATAAATTCATATTCGATTTCGAGCAAGCTCGAATCGAAATGACTTTTGACCCTTACGTCATTATATAAAGGGTTATCAAAATGAACAAGGGGGACAATTTTGTGGAAGATAACAGAATTGAGATTTTAGAAAAGCGTGTTCAAAATCTCACTTTGGAAATAAATACGCTCAAAGATCAGATGCAGTCTATCCAAAATGAACTTTATTCAAGTAATAAGACGTTTTCTTTTGAAAGCAGTCTAAATATAAGTGATCAGCTTAATACTGTTAAAAACAGTTATGGTACCGAAGAAAATAAACAAGAACCTTTGCAGTCTGAAAAATCCGGAATTAATTCAGTTAATAATGCTAAAGGTGTAAAAGAGACTATCCTTCCAGATGAAGCAATCTTTTCTGATAAAGTTTCTTCTGATAAATACTTAGAGAATGACAAGCCAAGCTATAATACTATTTCAAACAAAAAACAGCCTCGTGATATAGAGAATATTTTAGGAAAAAGGCTCATGGGTATATTTGCATCTGTTCTTATATTTATTGCAATTATACTAGGTGCTTCTCTTATAGTTCCAAATCTTCCTGATGCAGCCAAGATCACTCTTATGTTCGTCATAAGCTTTGCTTTCCTTATTGGTGGACTTTTTCTTATGAAAAAAGATCCGGAAAACAAATTCTATGTTGCACTTGCCGGATGCGGATACGGCGCAGTATATCTGTCATTATTTGTTACCAAGGTAATATTTGGCTATCTAAATCCTTATGTTCTATATGGGCTTATATTTGTATGGGTTATCAGTATCTACATATCCAAAATCAATAATGCTGTATTTCGGTCTATTGCACAGGCAGGCATTTTCCTGTCTTTATTACTTGGCCTAATAAACGATGATAAATTTCTGCTTTTCCTTGTAATGATATATATTATTACTACACAGTCTTTACTATTAGTATATGAGCATATTGCGTACAAAAATATAAAAGCAACTGAGCTTGTTGGAGGCCTTTTATGCCTTATCATATACTGGCCAGGCATTTCACTTCTTGATGAAATGCTGGTTCCCTTTTTCCTCATAATCGCTACTTTATACTGTATTCTCTACATAGGATATTCAATTAAATTCTCCGAGCTTGGGGCAAAGCAGCTCAGCTATGCTCGGTTTTTTATGCCTATATGTTTTTTTGAATTTCTTATAATACTGGATTCGTCATCTTTGGCTCTCGAAGGATGTTATCTTGGCGGAATTTATGATAATAAAGACTTGATACATACAATATTTACAGTTATAACTTATATCTCTACTTGTGCTTTCCTTAGCACAATGCTTATTACTGAGAAGAAAAAAGAAATAAATCTGTTTGTACCACAGCTTTTATCCTGCTTGCTCTATATCTGGCTCATTATAAATGAAAATGTCTTTACGCTGTGGCAGTACTTGTATATGGTGCTTCCACTTATTGGAGCATATGTATGCTATCACAAATTTAAGACAAGATCTTTAAAGGTTCTTATCACATCACATTTGGTACTTATTTATCTTATTGGAAGCTTTATATTTGACCTCTTTTATCATATCAGCTCCCTTACTCAAAATGATTATGATTATCGTGCATTCACAGGCTACGCCTATTTCTTCATGATGATAATATGCGGTGCTGTCAACTATATATTCAAGATAAGGCATAAAGATACCAAAGAAGTCCGTATTGCCTCATACATAGTTAATATTGTACTTATGTATCTTGGATATACCAATATGATAGTTGAATCCATGCACAGATTGTATCTTATAGGCAATAACGAAGGACTTCTTAGTATCTTCAAGGTTTTATATGTTGTAGTATTAACTGCACTGTTTACGATCAATTCCAAAAATCTTCTTGACAGGCATAAAACAGGATGGGATTTCTATGTTGGAGTCAAATACCTGCTTCTTCTTATAGGTGCTCTATATATATTTGATGCAGAAGCTGTTGTTGTATCTATCTTCCTTTTAGTAATGGCAATTGCGTGTATCATAATAGGCTTTGCCTTTAAATACAAGGGCTTCAGACTATTTGGTCTATGCCTTGCAATGATCTGTGTATTCAAGCTTGTATTTGTAGATATATCTGCTGCCACTACTATAGGAAGGGTTATAAGCTTCTTTATAAGCGGTATGCTCTGCTTTGTCATTAACATGATCTACAATGCAGTTGGTCAAAAGTTAAATACCGATAAATCTGATCTTAAATCCTGATTCATCTGCATTTTCAGTGCCATTAATAAAAACTTTCCTTGATAAATCATCATACTTAATATTAGTGAGGGTGTAGGCTCCTGATTCATATTCGTAGCCATCACCCTCATCTTCATAGAGAGTGAAATTTCCATCTGCACCTGCGTATATATTAAGTGTGATATCATCTTTTTTCTGAACATGTCCTTTATATGCAGTTGTCGGAATAATAGCCCCTGCCCTGACAAATACAGGGATTGTATCAAGAGGTGCTTCTACTTCTATAAACTGACCTCCTTCATAGCTTTTTGATGTATTAAAGTCTATCCACTTATGCCCCTTGGGGAGGTATACTTTTCTAATATTTTTGCAATCTATGCCTTCCATTCTTACTGAGTTGCCATCTATATCATGATCGAAGAAAATTGGCTCAGTCACAGGGCAGACCATCATGTCTTTACCAAACATATACTGGTCCATTATGTCCCAGGTATTCCTATCCTCTGTAAACTCAAATGAAAGAGGTCGTATCATAAGCGCATCATCATGCCATACTGCACCTGCAAGGCTGTAAATATATGGCATAAGCCTATAGCGCAGGTGGTTGGCACTAACAAGAGCATCATAAAAAGGAGCTGCATCATTATCAAATTGCCATAATTCACGTCTGAAATCTGTTCCATGGCCTCTGAATACCGGCAGAAATACCGCCCATTGATACCATCTTGTAAACAGCTCGCAATATGCAGGATCCTTTGGTCCAAGATCATAATCTCCGTCCCAGTACCACTGAAGACCATTTTTGACAAAAAAGGCTCCGATATCTGTAGTCCAATACGGAAGGCCGCTTGCGCTGAAGTGAAGTCCTGCTGCAATCTGCTTTCTAAAAGTATCCCAGCTTGCAGATATATCGCCTGACCACAGGATCGTTCCATAACGCTGCTGCCCTATATAGCCGCTTCGAGTAAGATTGACAACACGCTTATCTTTAAATAAGTCACTGCCTCTCTGACCTTCATATATTCCCATCGCGTGATATAAGCCAAAGGCATTGGTCATCTCCATAGGCATGTACATTGAAACCTGACTGCAGTATTCATCATATATTCTGGATACTTCAGGTTTTACTGTTTCATTCCACTCAGGGGTAATAGGCTCAGAATTATCGCACCACCAGGCATCTATACCATGGCAAAAGAGGCCTTTCTCTGCCTGTTTCCAGTAAATATCCCTGCCTCTTTTTGCTAAAGCATTATAGATATTTATCCCGGGTAGAAGTTCTTTTTCCTTTTGAAATTCAGAATAGTTTGCGGCTTCTTCGCCGAAATTAGGCCATATTGATATCATGAAGTGGACATTATCATTATGGAGCTCGTCTGTCATCTTATCAGGATCAGGGAATCTTTCAGGATCAAAATTTTTCTGTCCCCACATGCCATCTTTCCAATAGCACCAGTCGAGTACAATGCAGTCAAGACCTATATCTCTGTCTCTGTATTCTTTTGATATATCAAGGATTTCTTCCTGGGTTTCATATCTTTCCTGAGACTGAATATATCCAAAGGCCCACTTTGGAAGCATTCTGGCTTTGCCACTTATCTTTCTATACTCTCTGATAACGCCATCCATCTTTTCACAAGATCCGTTTATAAAGAAGAAATCCATCTCGCTGTCAGCTTCTGTAAAGAAATAAGTGCCCTCATTTGTATCATTGAAGATAGACGGGCTGTAGGTATTTACAAGTAGTCCATATCCTTTGGTAGATACAAACATAGGAACTGCTATCCTTCGATTTCCCTGGCACAAATATATTTTCTGCCCCCTAAGGCTATGATAACCTTCCTCGTGCTGGCCAAGACCAAATATAGCTTCATCAGCATCAAATATAAGATTTATCCTTGTTCTGTAAGCCTCTCTAATCTTGATCTTATCTGCACTACGTATTACTTCTTTGCGCCCGTCAGCTGTATCTATGTATTCTTTTTGTATACCTTTTTCATCTGCTTTATATACCGGAACTTTCCAAAGCTCTTTACTTCTTTTGGAACGCTCTCTTAAAAGAAGCCTTCTCTCTTCATCATAATAAGCATAGGAAGCTCCCTCCTTTTTTATTACAACTTTGAGTTTTGGAAGTAATATAGTGATCGTCTTTTCATCTTCTTCGTATGTCCAGTCTGAAAATGGCTTAATATCTATAATGCCAGGTTTACTATTTACAGACTCTTCGTTAATAGAATCATCCTGCGTATAAATGACCCTTATACACCTGTCACTAACAGGTATTATCCTTTGAATGCCCTTGGACAGAATAAGTGTCAGATAGTCGCCATCTCTTTGGGCCCTGACTACATTAAGCACAGAATACGGAATACACTCAAGCATAAAAACCTCCCTTAAGACAATAAAAGTGCATGGTAATTAGTTTTGGACTACCATGCACTTTTCAACATAAAAACAAGTCGTTATGAACTAAAACGCTATATAGTTTAATAGCTCTTATCCACGTTTTTATGCTACTCTTATTTTATTTTACAGGGTTATCATTTGTTGCGCTAAAAAGAACACTTTTTTATATCAAAAATCATTATGACAAGATCATATCTTCCAGTTCTCTGCTTCTTCTCTTCCCATGATAAATCTGCGATACAATCCTTCTTTTGCAAGGAGCTCTTTATGATTTCCTCTGTCAACTATCTTTCCTTCATCAACGACCAGTATCTGATCAGCGCCTCTTACAGTCTTTAATCTGTGAGCTATCATTATGATAGTCTTATTTGCTGTCAGTCTGTCTATTGCCTTTTGAAGCCTGTCTTCATTCTCAGGATCAACATTGGCTGTTGCTTCATCAAGTATGATAACAGGAGAATCTTTAAGTATTGCTCTTGCGATAGATATTCTCTGCTTCTCACCACCTGAAAGGGATGCACCTCCCTCACCTATCACTGTATCATAACCATCAGGAAGTGATTCTATAAAGTCATCACATGCAGCTTCCCTTGCTGCTCTTACGACATCCTCATGCGAAGCATTTAGAGAACCAAATTTGATATTGTTCTCAATGGTATCTGCAAAGAGATAGACATTCTGAAATACCATACTGATCTGTGACATCAATGCTTCCAAAGTATAGTCTTTAATATTCCTTCCGCCCATCACAACTTCTCCAGAGTCTACATCCCAGAATCTTGCGATAAGATTGCAGATAGTAGTCTTACCTGAGCCGCTTGTACCTACAATTGCTGTTGTAGTCTTATCAGGGATCTTAAAGCTTATATTACTAAGGACTTGTCTTTTATCATAGGAAAAATTGACATTTTTAAATTCAATATCATGCTTATTTGATTCATATTCATGGCCTGATTCATCCATTTTTTCAATGCTTTCAGGCTTATTGGCCTTCTCCATGGATGATGTGAGAAGACGCAGAATCGCCATGGCGCTTCCTGCGCTTCCAATATGAGCAAATACCATAAATGACATTACGATCATCATCAAGGTATATGTAAGTGATAGTGTCCCCTTAAGATAGAAATAAACACTTTCTGTTATCAGGGCAAAAGTTCCTATCTGAAGGACAATCTTCTGCGCTATTGTATAAGGAACGAATAATCCTTCAAGTTTAGTATTACTCTTTCTATTATATTCAAGTGCATCAGAAAGAGCTCTGTCACCTCTTCCTGTCAGATTGAAGGATTTAACAATACTCATTCCCTGTACCCATTCAAGAACAGCAGATACAAGCTTTACCTCTGAATCCTGGCGAAGGGGCGCTACCTGTTTAGACTTTTGTTCCATCATGGATGATATAAGTAAATAGATGCATTCTACAAGAAGCATTGTTAATCCAAATCTTAGATCGAACGCAAGAACGCATATCAGCATTACAAGGGATGTAATAAGGCCGTCCATCAGCCTTACCATTACCATTGGTGCAAGTGTTTCGATATTGTCGATGACACTCGTCATTGTTCCAACAAGTTCGCCAAGGCTGTTCTCATTAAAATATCCCATGGGGATTGTCCTTATATGATCAGCTATGGCAATTCTCTTATTAGCTGCCATGAAGTATCCTGCATGAGTCTGTTCCATTTGAGAATACCCTTTTGCAAAGCATGCAACAACAACACCTGATAGAACTATCAAAAACGACTGCCATGACGGAGCATATCCTTTTGCCATATTTATTATTGCAGTTATGATAAAATAAATTCCTGCCATTTCTATCATTCTTCCAACGCCTGCAAGGATTCCAAAAAGAATGGATTTATTTATGTTTCCGGATTCTGTTCCGGAGAATTTTAATATATCTTTTATTGCTCTTATCACGCTACAACACCTTCCTTTACACCGATATGCGCATCCCACATGCTCTTATAAAGAGGGCTGGACTTAAGAAGTTCATAATGCTTTCCTACAGTTTCTATCTTTCCATCATTTACAAGCACAATCTGATCAGAATCAGTGATAGTAGAAAGTCTGTGGGCGATAACGATAAGGGTCTTATTCTTGACAAGCTTTCCGACTGCCTTTTGAATAACCGCTTCATTTTCAGGATCGATATAGGCTGTTGCTTCGTCGAGAATGACAATAGGTGCATCTTTGAGCATTGCTCTTGCTATGGCGATTCGCTGTCTTTCACCGCCTGAGAGATGAGCGCCGCCTCCGCCTACACGTGTCTGATATCCATTTTCAAGATTTCTAATAAATGCATCACAGCCTGAAGCCTTTGCACACTCTATTACTTCTTCATCAGTTGCACTCAGTTTTCCCATCCTTATATTTTCCAGGATCGTATCATCAAAGAGGAAATTGTCCTGTGATACATAGGAAATCTGGTCATAGAGTTTATCAAGAGCTATATCTTTGGTATCTACATTTCCAAAGCTGATACTTCCTGTATCAACATCCCAAAATCCTGCAATGAGTTTTGCTATGGTAGATTTTCCGCTTCCGGAAGGACCTACAAGTGCTGTTTTACTTCCCTGAGGAATATGTATTGACACACCCTTTAATACAGCATCCTGATCTTTAGTATATGCAAATCCGACATTTTTTAAGTCAATGTCTTTTCCTATAGTAAGATTTTTTTCTTTAGTAAGATCTTTTCCTTTAGTAAGATCTTTTCCTTTAGTAAGATCTTTTTCTTTAGTTACATGCTCCTGCTCTTTGGCATTTAATATTGCATCTACATTGCCAACTACTGTTCCAAGCTTGGCAAGGGTATCCACAAAGTCCATTACTGCAAGAAGAGGGCCTGTAACACAAAGAGCCAGAATGATCATAGTTATGAATTCCTCAAAAGTAAGGCTGTTATTCTGATAGAAAAGCCATCCAAAGGGAAGTACGGTCAGCATAGTGGCCGGAGCTATTATCATCGCATATATATTGGTCTTACACTGCTTCATCCAGTTATAGAAAAATGAAGCATTGGCAAGGCATCTTTCCTTCAAGGTAGTATAAGTCTCTTTTCCCTGATTGTATGCCTTTATGACTTCAATACCTCCTGTATACTCAATAAGGGATTCATTCATATCTGTTGTGATCTCTACAGACTTTGCATAGTTCTCACCATATCCCTTCATTGATGCGGACATAAGCGCCATTCCAACCGGAAGGGGTATCATTGCAAGAAGCGCAAGACGCCAGTCTATAACAAACATATAGATCCATACAACAAGAAAGCCTCCCACATTTGATACTATCTCAGGAAATACATGAGCAAGTGTTGTTTCCATGCTGTCAATCTGATCCACGATAGTCGTCTTAAGCCTTGCGCTCTTCATCTCCATTATCGTTCCAAGGGGAAGTTTGGGAAGTTTTGCAAGTACCTTTTCCCTTATTTCTTTTAGTATACGGAAAGTTGCTTTATGTGATATACCAAGAGCCCACGTATAGAGCAGGGTATTAATAAGATATCCTGCAAGTCCTGCTGCTATATAAGGTATATATGCATTCAGTTCCTTTTCTCCTTCGATAAGAAAAGATATTACCTTTGATGCCATAACAAATGGAACAATGCCTGCAAGTACGCCAATTACAGCCATTATAACTGACGTTATGATCTGTTTATGTCCCGATTCTCCCAATTCCCAGACCCTGGCAATGGGACTTTTTTGTTTTTCCATTTCTGTCTCCCTATCTTTGTTTATTCGAAAACTATTGTTTTCAAAATGCTGCTGAATCATGCGTAATGAAGCTTCGTCACATTTTCCGCTCCATTTAACTTCTCCTTCTGATACAAGAATAAGAAAGTCACATGCATCTTTAATAAGTTCTGTATCATGCGTAATTACCACAGGAGTTGTTCCACTATCTCTTACTTCCTTAAGTCTTTGTGAAAACTCCTTCATATGTTCATAATCAAGGCCACTGGTTGGTTCATCAAAAAACAGCATTTTTTTATCTGAAGCAAGAGCTGTAGCTACAGCAACGCGCTGTTTCTGTCCACCGGAAAGAGACATGGGATGTATTTTCCCATATTCCTTTAGATCCATATCTGTAAGGATTGTCTCTATTATTTCATTCTGCCTTGGCTTGTTTTCTTTTGGTATACTTATGCTTATCTCTTCATCAACACTTTCAGTAAAGAGCTGATGATTGACATCCTGCATGACCAGGTAGCTCTGTCTTAGAAGTTCCTTTGATGTAACTCTCCTGTCGCTTATATAATACGAACCGCTGTTTTTCAAAAGGCCGCAAATGCACTTTACCAAAGTACTCTTACCGGCACCATTTTCTCCAATAATACCTATGATGCTTCCCATAGGTATCTTGAGATTTTTGATATGTATACCATTTCCATACTCATACTTAAAATCAAGATTCTTTACTGTAAGTATTTCGCTTTTATTATTTCTTTGAACCTCTTTAACGTTTTTCTTAGTACTATCACCAAGGCTTCTAAGGCCATAGGAATGAGCCTCTTTATCAGAAAGTGCATAAAAGTCGTCTGCATCCTTTTCCCATGCAATATGCCCTTTTTCTATAAGAACGACTTTATCAGCTATGCCTTTCAGGTAATTAAGCCTGTGATCCGCGATCACTATAGTTTTCCCCTGGTCCTTCCATAAACGTATGACCTTGGCCAGTTCCTTTATGGAAAGCAGATCAAGATTAGAAGTTGGTTCATCAAGCACATATATATCCGGCCCCATCATAGATACTGAGGCACACGCGATCTTTTGCTTCTCGCCACCAGACATCTTGAACAGACTTTTATTGATCAGCCTGTCTATATCAAATATCCTGGTAGTTGATAAAAGGCGCTTATCCATTTCTTCATGAGAAAGCTCCATATTCTCACAGCCAAAGACCAGCTCACTTGTCGAATCAACATTGAAAAACTGCGTTCTTGGATTTTGAAACACAGAGCCAACCATCCCGGCACGTTCCTGGACATTTTTTCTTATAACACTCTCACCATCAATCAGTATGTCACCAATTATTTCTCCCTTGTAAAAATATGGGACAAGACCATTTATAAGTCTTGCAAAGGTTGTCTTTCCGCAGCCAGACCTCCCGCAAAGGACCGTGACTTTTCCTTTTGGAATAACAAGAGATACATTTTCAAGCGACATTCCCTGCTCGGAACCGGCATAGGTGAATGAAACATTTCTTATCTCTATCACTTTTTTCACCCCCTTATCAGTCCCGTTATAAAGATCATAAAGCTAGCTGCCGCCAGCATAAAGGCGACATAATCCTGCATATAAAAGCCGATCTTGCAATAGCTTGTACGTCTTCTATCTGTAGTAAGTCCCCTCGTCATAGCTGCCGCTGAAAGTTCGTCGCCTATCTTGGTTACAGATACTATGAGCGGCACCATCCTGTACTCTATTCCGGACACAAGGCCTGTCCCAAAGCGAATGTTCCTCATTTTCATAGCATCCTGAATTGAAGAATACTCATCTTTAAGTGTTGGAAAAAAGCGAAAAATAGTAGCAAAAGGTATCGTAATAGTCTGCGGAAAGTGCATTTTCTGCATTGCAGCAATAAATTCACTGACCTTTGTAGTATGAAGAACAAACCATGCCATCATCATATTTGGAAGCATGCGTTCTACAAGATATACCACTATTCTAAGAACAAGCCCTCCCGCACTAATTCCGTTTATGTAGCCTGCCATTAGGATATGATCTCCAATTGCAGAAAGAAGATATATCACCGTATAGATCACAGACATCTTTATCTTCTTCATGTCGATAAGGAAGAAGAATACAAGAATGACAAAAGAAATTTTCAAGCCGCTTACAATAACGCTTTTACTATCAGATATGATCACCGTATTTATTATGAGAAGGAGCATAAGCTTGGTCCTTGGATCAAAGTTTATGACTGCCTCCTCATTACCACTTTCAAACCTGCCCATCAGATAATTCCAGCTCTTTCAAAGTGTTTCTTAAGAACAGCTTTACCAATATATGCACCGATAATTGCTGCTACAAAGGTAGTAACAACTACAATGCCGCACATTCCCCAGCTTATAAGCTTTTCAAGCTCATCTACAAATTCATCTCCCTGTGTCTGTCTGAAAGCTTCTGCATAAGCATTACCGCCAATAAACATTGGAAGCTGTGTTCCTATTACCCATTCAGAAAAAACTGCATATCCAAGGACCATTTTAGCGGCACTCTTATATTTTCCTGATTTAAGTATCAGATCAGCTATAAGACCAAATACAAGGCCTGTAATGATTCCCATATATCCATATCCCATAAGAGCAAGAAGGACTGCTGATAATGTAGCCATAATGGTGACCATTCCAAACTTCTTGACCTTTGTATAGAATAAAATACATGGAATTCCTGCCAAAAGTGCTATAAGCACTGGATAGAAAATTGCCATTACAGGAACCATACCTGTCATAGCACTGATAAAGAAAATGACAAAATAGATGACAGTGAATATACCGACCGTTATAAGATCCTTTACTGTCATTTTCCCGCTTTCCTCGTTTTCTGTTGTGTTAATTCTTACCTCTTTTACTGCTGTGTTCATTTTTTACTCCTCCTAAATTGTGTTATATATTTTATCCTTAGAGTTAGTTATAGCTAACTCTAGGGCAAAAACTTATGAATAAAGCCAGTACTTACACCTATACATTTGCGATTCTGATATCTTAGGCAATTAATAAAGGATTTTCTTGTCTTAACTGCCCAAGATAATCAGATTACAAAAAAAGTTACGAATTTATATGTGTGTTTTAGTTACTTAAAATATTCTTCCCAGCCTCTTCCATAGAAATTTCTAAGTTCAGTAATATACCTTACTGCATCTTCTCTCGACATATCATGCTCTACACAATGAAAAAGTGCAGAATAAAATGCTGTAGAAACAACATGACAGAATCCTTCATTTATCCTTCCTTCACGAAGTGCACTACTGTTATTCTCTTTAAGATAAATAAGTGTATATTTGACATCAATGGCTGTGATACGTTCCAGATATTTCTTGTAAGTATCACCGGGAGAGCACGAAACAATAAGCTTATAAGACGGATAATCCGTATATATCATATCTATGATCTTGTCAAAACCTGTGTTTCCTGTTTCTTTATATTGCTCCTTCTGATTCTCAACATCCATGGAAAAATATCCGCTTAATACCTTTTCCAAAAATACGGGAAGCTCTTTAGTTGGAGCAATCAGGAATTCAAACATTCCTTCCTTGTCTCCAAATCTCGTATACATGGTACTGGTGCTAACTCCTGCCATCTTGGCAATGTTACGAAGAGATGCATCATTATATCCCTTCTCAAGAAATTCTTTCTGAGCATATTCAATTATTTTCTCATCATATCCTTCAATTCTGTTTGCCATTTCCTACCTCAATACTTTCTGCTTATGGCGTCACATTTAAAACAGTGTTTTAAAACACTGTTTTAAATTATATATCCTATTTCATATTTGTCAATATTTTTTCTTATTCTCGCTAACGGAAAAGATTCAATAAAAAAGATCTGTTCTCCATATAGTAGCGCCCTGAAGCCAGAAATATTCTGACGATAGAGTGTCGATACTATATGAAAAAACAGATCTTTTAAAATACTACATTATTTGATTATTTGATTATTAAATAATTAATTAAATAATGTATGCTTTTTATATATAAGATGATTGAAAAAAGCTATTTTTTTATATTCATCAATATTATATGTTTTCATTTCCAGTTCCAGCATAGACTTATACCAGTCTTCTGTATATTTAATTTCGTTATTGGATGACAGACCAAAAAAGGTTCTTATAGCATATGTATCTTCAAGCTCCATCTTGTCTTTCAGTGTACTTGTAAGCCAATTTTCGCTGTATACTTCACGCTTTCCGAGCATACTTTCTTCGCCATCATAGTTCAAAAGCTTTAGTGCCATTTCAGGATCATCTGAAAAAACTGCACTTGCCATTATGCGGCCATATAGATTATGCTTTACGACAGATAATTGGCCATCCGGCTTTAATACTCTTACAAGCTGCTCTAATATTGCTTCTTTATCATCTGCATATTCCAAAACATTATGACATATAACTATATCAAAAGAATTATCATCAATAGTTTTTAAATAGTCTATACCTTTTTGAATAAAAGAATACTCATCATTAACAAGGCGCAGAGAGGCCATTTCTTCATTTGGTTCGACTGCAACTACGTCATGATGCTTTGCATAATGAGCTGCTGTAATGCAGAATCCCGCACCAAAATCCAATATTTTCAAACGCTTATCTTCGGGAATATCTAACTGTGCAAAAATAAGTTCATAGAACATTTTCCCCCATGGCTCTTCTACCATACTTCTATAATCTGCAACAGAACTGCTCATATGCACCTCCAATAAATATGACATTTTAGTAGTTTTTAAGTCGTCAATTTTTTAGTCACTATTTTAAATTACGCGATGCCTAGTATTATACAAGACGCAACAGCCATAGGCAATCGTAGTTATAATAAACAATGACAATCATAAGCACATAATAAAACCCTCATGCTCTCTCGCCGCTTGCATGAGGGTTCTTGTTACTCAGTTATTATATTCTGCTTCTCTGTTGCCTTTATTTTCTTAAACAAATATGCAATCAATAAGATCGCTGATGTCAGCACTGTTGAAATTACATTGCAAAACACGATCACTTCCGCAGCAAAAGGATCGATCATCCATAAAACAAAATTGTTAAATTCATATATCGCGATATTCAAAAGCACTGATAATACACAGAAAACAGCAATCTTAGGTATTGTATCCCATGGCTTTACTTTTAACAGAACTATTACTGCTATAAGAGTGCATGTTATTACCAGGAATGCTGTTGGAAAAGATTCAATCAAACCGCTGATAAAATCAGGCAGAATAGGAATCACTGCCCCCATTATAGCTATATACACCCATGTTAAAAAAACAAAAATCAAACTAGTTATTAAAGCTTTTATATATTTTTTCATCAGTCATCCTTATGCGCAT
>NZ_JAILQF010000138.1 GCF_024699075.1 Butyrivibrio sp. | reverse complement strand
ACTGATCCCAGTCCCTGTCCTTAGTGAACTTCAGTACCTCTTTCTTAACCTCTTCAAAATCCATAGCCGTCAAAACTCCTCCACATATTTCATAAAATAATCTCTAAGCTTCTCATCGCACACATACAGATAAGTACCCCGGATTCCCCTAGTCATCAAAACATAATATATATTTTTGATATATAGATCCAGTTCCTCATCTGAAGCCGACTGCTTACCACGCTTGTCATAATAACAGGACCTGTCTACATATATCCTGCCCTTCTCATCGTCGTACCTGATATCTTTACCCAGAATGACAAAGGCATAATTAAGGTCATAACCCGCACTCGTATGGATGCATCCCACCTCATCGATCGCGCCATCGCTGTTGATCCAATTATTCAGACAATGATTCCACCTCTTTTTGACACCCTCGATCTCAATGTCGTATGCATTCTTATCATTCTTGGTCTTCCATTCCCACGCATACCCTGCAAGCATCCTGCAAAGCTCCATCTCCTTTTCTTTGGCAAAAAGCTCTTTGTTAAAAGAGTCAAAGCGTGTGAAAATCTTAAAGTCGTAATCAGCAAACGTCTTCCTCGGAACATCAACGCCGTGAAGTATATCATTTATATAGTTGATATATTCCTCTCCACCCTTAACACGCATCTGCATCCTCAAAAAATGCGTCAGATACGCAGTCATACGCCTTCTTCTCGAAAGCTCCATCTTCACCTTGTCCTGAAATACCTCGATAGTCGTACCCGATGGGCCTGATAACTGGTCCGGGTCAAAAAAGAAAACCGGAGTCTTTGAAATCTTCAGAATCCAGTCAAGCTCTGTAGCATCACTTGGGAGACCCAGCTTTTTGTTGTTATTATCATAAGCCTGATAACCAACAATACTGCGCCTTACCTGAAGTTTTTGAGCTTCGTCGACAAAAAGGATATCCCACGAACCAGCCTTAACCGCTTCTGATGCACCAATAACATCTTTGGCCGCAAGACCTTCTATCTTTTTGAAAAGACTCTTCAGCGTAGACCGGAGCGATGTCTGCGGAATTATAAGCCCCATCTTCTTTTCCCGGAAAGGAAATCTATGGGTCTTCTCATCCTCGTAATCCCTTAGATACTTCATCAAATAAACTGCGACAATTGTTTTGCCAGTGCCGGGGCGGCCCTCAACTACTATAGGCAGCTCTTTGCCTTCCCTGATCTCTCTGATGATATCGTCGGCAAGCATCTTCTGATCTTTATTTAATTCTTTAAAAGGAGAATATTTGTAGAACTCGCTGTTCTTGATGTATTCCAGAGTGTGCTCAGCAAGATTATAGGACCTTAGTTTATTCCATAACTCTTCGAAGGTCTCATCATATTCAGGCTTGCTAAAATAGTTCTTATTAGCAATACCATCATTTTTATTGGTAATAGTATATTTGCCATCTGCGGAAACAAACTGAATAAGCTTAGACTCATAATCAAAAGTCACAGACTGATTGAATCTGCCGGAGTATATGAAATGAACCTTATTAAATTCGCGCTTTTCCTTGTTGTTATAATGCTGCTTCATTCTCTCTGCAACATTAGTAGACTCGCCAATATAGACCTTATCTCCGTTTTCCAGGATATAAAGCATCGGCCAGTTGCCAAGATAATCATCGTCCCCATAACTGTCGCTGGGGAATTGATGATTGGTTATGACATAGAGGTTTTCTTTGGTAGCTTCGGAATTGTTCATATAATTGCTCCAGTCTTAAGGGGTTATACAATACTATAATAAGTATACTACACTAAGACTAGTGGAAATCCCTCTTGGAAGAAGGTTAGGTACCTGATCAAAGCTTCTTGCTATTATCATATCTATCATTTTGGAAAAAAACAACAAGTCTCCCACGACGCAAACGCCACGTGACATTGCCTAAACAAAGACAAGCAGCTGCTAAAAATGATACTTCATATTATGAAGCCTCTTGCCAACTTAGTAGATACGTGACATTGGATACGTTAAACAGATTTATGATAATCGACAAAACAGTACTTACAGATGCTGGGTACAAGCTGATACCTCATTAAATGGTGGGTCAATTCACAGTGCAAAAATCTGTATTTAGAAATAAATCTGACCCACCTACAAAACTGCCAAGGTGGAAGTTTAGATGGGTCAGATTCAAGTATAAAAGTGGGGCAATTTTACTTGACAATCAACACGGATCTTAAGTTATAAAAATCTGAATTATCGTTAACACAACACGATACTTTAGTTGAGTGTTTTTTTATCAGAATAAAGGATTGTCTTTATTATAGTAATTGTAGTTATACCTTCTAAGAATTTTTATCAGCTTACTTTCTAGTCTATCGTAATCATTGCTATAAGTATATTTTATGCATTCAAGATGGATATTATTCTTATTGCAGTAATCACTTTTTCTCTCATCATAGGTTCTTTGTTGTATAAAGTTTGATTCCAAGTCATTGTTTTGTTCCTGTACAACAAAAATACCATAGTCATTATAATACCCTGGGCTAAAATGATGTGGTCCTTGTAATTCAATTACAAGATCATATTTTGGCTTGCCGTTTGCATCCATTTCCTTATATAATGCAAAATCAAATCGTAATAATTTTCCATAGTTGCCTTCAAGTCCTTTGAAAGACACCTCTCTTGCAAATGTTATCCCAAGATCATTTAATATTTCCATGGTCTTAGCCTCAAAAGATGATATTGTATGGCATCTTTTACATGAAATCTTTGGATAATACCCACAGTAATCATCGTCATAATCAATAACAAAATCAGATGAATCAACTTCATATTTTTTTCTACAAATATAGCATTCGCAGGCGTACTTTTTAGTTATTGTAATTTTAGCATCACCCACAATAGGCTTTTCCAACGTAAGGTGCTGTTCATCAATACATTCCTTGATATACAGTGTGTCCCATACGTTTCCGACAAAATTCTTCTTGTAGGTCTTATGGTATTCAACCTTTGCCATAAAGGGGTCATATCTGTGCTTTTCGCGTTCTAGCTCTGCTTGTTTTCTCTCCCTGTTGATTTCCTCATAGTCCTCTTCAAAAACAAGCCTTTTACTTTGTTTTTCAACTTCATCCATTTGGTCGGAGTATTCTTCTAGCTTTTTAAAGTACTTCTGCCTGTGGATGTTCTTCTCATTAAAAGATGCTTTTATGTTTTCGTACTGAGCAAGTACACACTCAAGCCATTCGATCATTGGCTTTAAGGACTTTTTTCGATATCTGGACACCCATTTCTGAGCAAAAAATAGTGCTTTCTGATATTGAAGCTGGTTCATGTATCTGTGGCTTTTCATATCTGCTATCATAAGCTCTAATTCATTTTTAGAGTGCTCTTTAATAAATTCTTCCTGAGTAGAGAGTAAATATTTTCTTGCAAGCTCCGGTTCTTTTGGAAATTTTAAATTGTTTGGAACGAGATAGCATTCATCATAAGGCCTATACTCAACGTGATATTTGTCATTGCAATAGTCGCAATAAAACTCTATCGATGTGCTTGAAGTTTTTTCTTGTCCCCAGTCATTAGACATTTGTATCTCATAGTATCTCAAATATCCTCTGCCGCAGGCACATTTAGCCTTATATGGTATTCTTCTATCCTCTTCGTATGACATAACAACCTCTTTTTTCTAGATTCCCCTTATATAATATTGGGAATAGAGATATTTTACCAAATTATCATATGGCATTTGAAATTCATATACTATCTCGCGTGAATCTATATAGTTTACATAATCTAAACGATATTATACTTTCAGTTAGACGACGTTAGTTTTTCTCTCAAAGATGAGGTATATCCTCTATTTACAACAATATCGACATCCTCCTCGTTCAAATACATGATCCATACGCATAGTAAATTGCTTTCCACAATTCAAACACAGAAACGTTGCAGGATCCTTAGATCCTGTATAAATCAACAATTTCAACTTCCCTAATGAGCGCTCCTCAACCCTCATAGCCGCCTTTTGAAACTTGCGTTTCTCTTTCTCCTCTGGAGAGAGTGTCGGTTTTTTTATCTTAAGTTGTTTAGGTTTACGCTGAATAGCTGCTTTCTCAAGAATTCGAAGTTTTTTGGACGGCAAGTACTTGCTCTTGTCAACAATCTCAAGAGTATCCAAATTCTTTACAACTATACTTTCATATAAAGCATCTTCTGAAACATCATAATTTTCATATAGCCAAACTGACAATATGCTATTATTAAGCTTCTGCATCTTTTTTATTTCACGAGAAGCCCTATAGATATCAGTTTCAAAATAATACTCGCCTCTACTTTCAATCTTATGTTCATCATAAATTACAGACAGCTCATTCTTTTCACCCTCTGAGGTCAATCTTTGATAATTGACATACAATTTAGGACAGTTGGCCTTCAGCAAACTCTCAACATTGGGATATACCTTCTTAAATTGTATATCTTTCGCCCAATATGGCGTAACTTTCATATCCACAGGATTAACATAAATGTGATTCATGAAATCAATGTCAATTATCGCTCCATGGATTGTTCCATATCCACCAAATTTTCTCACCGCCTGTACTATTTTCTCTTGATATTGTGTATATTTGGTAAGCGGTTCCTTAATTCTGGCAATTGCTTCATCCATGTGTAGATAATAATAGCGAATATCATCGGAAACAGTAACTTTTCGACCAGTTCCTCCATTTAAAACAGAAAGCTTTCCTTTCTCATTGGCACTTATAAAACAATAGTAACCGTTCTTTTTAAGAAGATATAAAGCACTTATTTTTCTAGAAAAACTCATTTCTATCTTCTTTCCACGGTAGAAATCTATATATTTTTCTCTTGAAATAGAATATATACCATCCTCATAGCCTTCAAACGGATTATACTCTCCATCATAATAAAGACATTTCAATGCCGCTCTTCCGCATCTATAGCCAATCTGATTATCAGTGTAAATTCTTATGTCTCCATCATCATAAAAATAATTCCGGTGAGTATGTCCGCTTATATAAATATACCCTATTTGTTTATTATCATCCGCACACCAATCCCTCAAGGGCATATGTGTAAATACAATAACCCTTCGTTTAGGAATGATTTTCAAGACTTTCTGGTATATTTCTTCACATCGCCTACTCTCTTGACATTCCTCCTGACGGTTTAATATGTTCCTGTATATGCCATTATCTGCATTAAAATTGCTATTATATCCGGAAAAGCCTATACCACCAAACAGTATAATTCTTGCTTTGCTAACCTTTTCTCTAATCTCATCTTTGTTTTCATTAAGTATTTCTGTACTTGATATATACTTTGCATCCTCAAATGACAGACTATCAGAAAAAAGAATTTCATTTTGTAGAAGATACATATTGTTCTCAACCAGCAATTTGCGATATATGCTGCTTATCTCATCAATAGTTTTTCCTGGATAATTCCATAATTCATGATTACCCAACAAAAAAACCACTTGAACTTTAGAGCAACAACTGTCCAATGTTTTTCTGAGCATTTTTACAAACAGTTCAAATATACTGTAATCAGAAGCTGTATCTCCTCCTATCAATAACAACTTGGAACGTTTAGTGCTCAACATCTCATCTATAGCCTGACCAATCGTATACATGACATCTGTCACGGTTTTACATCCAGCATGCCGCAACCTATGCATGAGATGTAAATCCGTAATGTAATCTATAGTCGTTACAGTAGGAGCAATATCATGCCAATTCAACAATTCTCTAGTTGTCTCCAATGCAGGCAAAGTTTCCTTTTCATACTGAAAAGGTATAGTAAAGCTTTCCACATCAATCTCAGACACTTCATATTTTGTTTGCTTTATGCGTGCATTCTTCAATGTCCAACTTGTTACCATAACGTCTGTAAGATTAATATCAGATATATCTGTGAGATTACTAATTCCATCACAAAATATGAAATCTGCTCCTGATAAATCTCCTTTCAAAAAGTGAACAAAGTCCACAAAAAACTCAAATTTGATCGTATCAGTTTTTACAGCAACATCGTTATCACCAAACCAATACTGATTAACTTCAAATTTTTCATTGTGTCTGTTGTATACCTTTTGGATGCTATATCTGCAATTCTTTATATCTACATTCGGAAGTCTGGTTTTATCATCTATTGTGTATTTAGAGACATCAAAGTCTGGGATTTTAGCACATGATAGATCGCACCCAGAAAGATTTCCATTCAAAAAATCTGCGAAATCATCAAAGCAATCGAAATATTTTTTTCTACTAAAGACAGGATATGAACTTCCCTTTTGTAATCCAAAATCTTCAACACAATAGAAATGTGTATTACTGTCAAAAAAGCTATCTGTTTTGATAGTGATGTTTCCATTCTTTAGCATTTCAGCAGTATCTTTTAGTTTCTTCTTATACCTTGATCTTGAACTATTAGATACTGTATTGTCAGAATAAGCTGCTATTATCTTTTCCGGATCATTATCCATTAACAGAACTAGCGGTATGACCCTAGACAGGCTCGATATATTATTGGCCAGATCAATCAACCACTGCGTCTCTGATAAATGGGCGGAAATATAGTTATCAATGATGAAATCTTCATAGCCAATACTTGTGGATTTTTGTAATTTAGATAATTCTTTTTTAAATTGATCAAGTGATGAACAAGCATCAAATCTATCTATCCACTTCTTTAGATATACTTTTCTTTTCTCAGCAGATATATAGCGCTCATCTTCTATAGCTTGATTCCTAGTGTTATATTCATCAATTGAGTAATCTATGAATGCAGATGTACATATTTTTTTCTGATTAATCCTGTACTTACGTATTATATCCTTAGGAAATTGATACTGATAATAACAAGAATCACTGTAAATATCGCCATCAAGATATTCATAAAAACTGTCAAAATCAGAAAACCACTTAATGTCAGTCTCTTCATATTTCTCATGTAATCCATCATCATACCTATATGCAATAGCTTCTTCCACGTAGAAAGCATTGTGGATTACTTCATATCCTCTCTTCAAAGAACGGCGCATATGTGCTTTACGTTCCGCAACTATAATTTCATGATTATCTCTATATTCTTCCGGAATATCCTCTGGATATTTCTTCTTTTTCTTAATATCTTTTATTAGAGATTTTATGGTAGATATTTGAATCTTTTTTTTACCTATTTTTTCCATGAAATTCATAACTTCCCTTTTCATGAATCATCTCCTTATTCAAACACATAACCTGCTCCAGCGCCAATAAGACCAACAACTATACATTCATCATCCTCAGACTGCTTTGTCCCTCTAACAGAAACAATATCTTTGCCATTGCGGTCATATACAGTGGGCATAATATCAATATTTACTTTTGCCTGTGAAAGAAAACGTAAGAAATGATTATATACGAAGGTTTCTCCAATCATCTCCACTCTCTTATTGCTCTTCTTGTCACGGATACGCGCACAAAGTTGTCCTTTCTCATTCTGGTATTCCTCAATGTAACATTCAAACTTATCCATATTAAGTTCCTCCTTCAAATTTGATATCATGATGGTATCAAAATCGAAATCAGACTTATAAGAACGATTTTCGGGATTTTCTGGGAATATCTCAGCATACAGTTTTCTCATAGTGCCAATATGCTTGCCTGTCCAATTAACTGACGATTCATAAGACTTGAATACATCATACTCGTTAAAAAAAGAGGCCCAATCACTGACATTTGTGTTCTTCACAAACCAATCTTTAATTGGGATATCATCAATACTCATATTTTCTTTGAATGCAGATAGCAGGGCCAACATCTCGCAATACTGGCATTCAATCTCTGGATTTTTTAAAAAATCTGCTATAAGTCCTTCTCTATATCCAACCATTCTGCTGTCAATGGACATATGAAAACCTAGTATGGACATAATATATCTATATCCCAGAAGCATACCGATTTTATTTACGGCCACGCATAATTACATCATTCATAGTAATCCTTACAAATACAAAGTCTCAGCAAATCCGCAAGAAGCTTAAATCATCAATTATTTCATCTTGAGATGTAAGTATTTCATACAAAATACCATATCGAATTTTCCCGTTTGTCTTCTTTTGAATTCCTTCTGCTTAAAAAGGGGCAAGTATCTTATCACTCATCATCTGGAACATCTATAATTTCTTCCGAGCTCTCTTCCTGTTTTTCATCAATAGAAAAATCGCCCTCAATAAACCATTTATATGCTCTTTTTGCAATAATTTTTGTATCAATCAGGTCAATTCCGCCTCCAACAACAGCTCCTACAACAGGAATCACTTTTCCAAGATTTACTATACCTTTTGTACCAAACTTTGTAATAAACCTGAATCCAACTTTTTGATTTATAGCTGTAAGAGTTTTACCAGGAATCTTTTTTATTGCAGCAGTAAGCATTTTTGTTCCAGTCTTGACGCCAACCTGCTTTATAATATCAGCAACAGCCACTCCGGCAAGACATGCATATACCAAGGTTTGTACTTGATCGCTGTTGATATCATAGCCACCTATATATGCTGTACACGCTATCATTCGCATTTGAACATATAATACAGAACTTACATTAGCAGGTATAGTTACAGGCAAGGTGATCACTCCACCAAATCCAGTTATAAATCCAGATGTCGTGCATTTAATAACTTGATTATCTAACATTTTCCGTGCAGCAACAGATTTGTCAGGATTCTTTTTTAAATAGTCATCCGCAAAAGCTGATACTGGCTTGCTAACCTTTGGTATGCCATCTAAGCTTTTTCCATAAAGGTCATCCATAATTTTCAATATATCTTCTCGTGTTAATGGGCCTTTCTTTTTATCACCATCAGACATTTTTGACATAGTACAGAACTCCTTATCAAAATGAAATAAAACACATATCTACCACTGGCCAACTCACACTAAGCCTCTCGATCTTATAATTTTGAATAATCGATTTCTTTGGGATCTTCTCGTAACAACTCACCGCCATAAAGCAAATCTATCTGCTTAGTGTTTTTATCAATCCTATATGCTTTCTGTCCATCATCAGTTTGAACTCCAAATCCAAATGATTCAGAAAACTCGCACATTCCTATAATCTTGCCTTTATTTGCTTTTATCATCAATGAGTATGCTTCTTTTGCTGTAATCATATGAAATTCTCCATAAATACAAAAGGAGAAGCTATCGCTCCTCCGTATATAATTATAGCATTTTCCAGTTAATAGCGTTAATTATATTTGCTTTATCACCTTTTTACTACTCATTCTCATGGATTACACCGTTTACAAGGATCATAACCAAGATTTACAAGTTCATCCCTTGTGCCTTCGTAATACATTTTATTCTTTTCCTTCATATCGCTGATACTACTGCATGTTGGATAGTGGAATTTCTTGGTATTTGTATTAACAACGTAGCTGTACTGCTGTGCTGTCTGGTCTGTAGTGCTTCTGGTTATATCTTCTTCTGTCGTATCATTTGGTGTAAGAACATATCCGTCTATAGCGCTGTTACTGCCGTCTGCATAGTTGATATTTACTCCCGGCTGTACGTTATAGCAGAATACGTTGAAGCAGATTCCCTGTCCTGAATCTTCTACGGAATAGCTTTCAATCTGAACTCCTGTGCACAGGAGGTTATTACCTTCAAATACAGGTGTAACCCTGTACATTACGTGATTACCGGTTGATTCTATGTAATTCGCAACCATGTTTTCATATGGAAGCATACCATCAACGTTCATGTACCTTGTGCCTGTGACAAGGTTGTTCTCATTAGCATTCTCGCCAGTGAGCTGGTAACCTATAAGATGGCATCTATTGTAGAGATATGGCGGTTCTGAATCAACGATTCCGGGATACTTGTTCTGGTTCCAACCTGTAGGCTTTACAGTTCCGATCGATTCGCGAGGTTCTGTAGGCATTAGGTCCTGACCTATGCATGCTACAGCAGTTGTACATCTTCCAAGGCTATCAAGTGCTCCATACTGTTCGTATGATACTGTGGTGATATCGGATGCTGCGAAGGTTGGTATATTGCCGTTTAGGACTACTGATGCACTTCCTGTATAAGCCGGTATGTCGCTCTTGGCATGGGCTTTGGTAAGTGTTAATCCCGGCAGGCTACTTATCAGTCCTATAAGAATAAGCATCGCCAATATTCTGTTTATCTTGAAGTTTGCTATTCTCATGTATTTATCCTCTATCTCTTTTCCCAAAAGGTAATAAAAAAGGCACTGCACAGCTGCAATGCCCATTACTCGTGTTACATGCAACTGGCTGACTCTGAGAGTCCCTATAGCTTTGTGTCACCA
>NZ_JAILQF010000137.1 GCF_024699075.1 Butyrivibrio sp. | reverse complement strand
CTTGATCCCAGATGGTACAGCACCTGATTGACGGCACAGTGATCACCATTTGGAACATTTAAAAGCTCTATCATGTCATCTGTGTCAAAGTTAGATACACCCCAATGAAGTATCTTGCCCTTTTGGGCCATCTCTTCCATCTTGTCGACGGTCTCTTCAAGTAAGTAGCTGCCTCTCCAGTGATAGAGGTACATATCAAGGTGATCAGTTCCCATTCGCTTTAATGAAGCATCAAGACTCTTTTCTAGACGGTCTCCTCCGGCATTCGTTGGAAGGACCTTTGATACAAGATACAAGGACTCTCTGTCCATGCCTTTTATTGCTTGTCCAACAAGTTCTTCAGAAAGTCCGTCCCCATACATCTCGGCTGTATCGATCATGGTAACTCCTTCATTTATTCCTGCAAGAAGGGCTTCCATTTCCTCTTTTTGCTTGCTTGGATCAAGTCCAAGATACCATGTTCCAAGGCCAAATTTGGGAAAAGAACTTCCATCCCATAATTTCAAAGTTTCAATCTTCATATAAAACCTCACCGCATAGATATCAACAATTACTACACAAAATTATATCACTTTATGTAGGGCCCTTGGTAAGACTTAAGGGATTAATCTTCGCACATTATAAACACTCGTATTTCCTTTTTATACCCAATTAATTTTTGTATTTAAGTATCACTTATTATTTTTAGCTTTTTCTTTAACTGATGTGATCACATGCCATATAGCCACAGCTCTTTTATAAACCTTGCCAGCTCGCCTGCTGCCACTTTATGAGAAGCAGCTGAAGGATGCCAGTCAGCCCCGTAGCCATACTTTTCAAAGTTCTGCGGAGTAAAGCGAAAGGCATATACTTCATCATATCCGCTTTCTTTTTTGAATATATCAGCAGCCTCCTTCTGGGTTTCAAATAGTCTGTCTCCCATAAGGCCGAAGGCTACAACGATCTTGGACGTTGGATTAAGGCTGTGCACTTTTTCAAGGAATGAAACATAGGCTTTACCAAAAGCCTTCCTTTTATCTTCGTCGTCCTGGATATAGCTGTCATCATTGGTTCCAAGATTTATGACTATGATATCGGGCTTTCTTTCTAATTCAAAATCCCATTTTCTGCTCTCCATCTGCATTCCCCTGAACGTATTGTAGGAATAAGCAAATATATCATAGTAAGGCTGGATCAGCTCTTCAAGCTTAGGAACCTGAGGATCAGGCGTATAGCCTGATATAAGGCCGTGTCCGCTATAAGATACCATGCTGTGGTCAGCATCAAGCTCTTTAGCTGTAAGATAAGAAAATGCCTTTAAAACATTCTCTGTTCCTGTAGAAAAAGTATGTAACTCATCAGGAACATCAATGCCATAACCGCAGGTAATAGAATCCCCTATAAACTCTATATATTTATCCTTTAAACTGGTTGGAACTGCAGGACCATCAGACAATATCTTAATAACTCCAAGCCCTACTGTAGACATTCTGGGCTCTGAAAGCTTTATGATTCTTACAATATGCTCAGAAGGCGCGATACTTTCATCAAGTCCGCATACGTCAAAGACTTCTACAGGCTTTTTGATAACAGTATCAAGCTGCATGATCCCATCTACTATAACTGCAACTCTTGCCTGGTCTCTCCATGGCTGAGGCTCATTTTCTTTAGTAGTTGTTGTAGAATCGCCATAGAAAGTCACAGTAAGCTTTGTACCTGTATACTTAAATTCCACTCCTGAGCAGGAAAGACTTAGAACTCTGCAATCGTCGAGCATGAATGTCCTTCCAAGAGTTTTTACATATTCATTTGTTGGCAAAAAAATGTGTTCTTTTAATCCCATAAATTCCCCCTGAGGTATAAATTTTTATAGCAGTATTTGTTGACCACCCATCATCTAAAGATAATGGGTGGTCTTACTATACTATAAATACTACTATACAGATGCAGACTGCTGTAGTGTCAAAGCCCAGTCTTACTCTATTGTTAATACAAATACTACTATACCTCAAAATTCAGCTTGCTAACATATCTGTTATGGGAAAAGATACAGTTGCCTTAAATAAGTCTCCGTCAATTGTAAGGTCCATCTGTCCTCCCATGGACTCTGTAAGAGATCTCGCAATTGAAAGTCCAAGTCCGTTACCTTCAGTATTTCTTGATATATCTCCTCTTACGAATCTCTCCATCAGTTCATCAGAAGATATATTAAGTTTATCCTTTGAAATGTTCTTAAAGGTATACTGGGCGCGGCCATCTTTTTCCAAAAGCTCTATATAAGCTCTTGTTCCCTCTTGAGAATACTTGACTATATTGCTCAAAAGGTTATCAAATATTCTGAAAAGATATCTGTTATCAGCTTTTACATATACGTCCTTATCAGGAACTTCAGTAACTACCGTGATATTCTTACTTGTAAGCCTGTCATCAAATTCGCCTACAGACTGGTTAATGAGAACTCTTGCATTAATATTCTCCATATTGAACTTGATGCTGCCGGTAGCAGCCTTGGAAGCTTCTATAAGATCTTCTATAAGCTTTTTAAGTCTCTTGGCCTGCCTGTCGAGAACTTCAAGATAAGATCTTGCCGTCTCATTTTCAATGTCTTCTTTTTGTAATAAATCTACATAATTGATAACAGAGGTAAGAGGTGTTTTGATATCGTGGGATACATTAGTTATAAGCTCAGTCTTTAATCTTTCGCTCTTCATACGTTCACTTATAGCAGTATTCAAGCCGCTTCCAAGCTTGTTAAGAGCATTACCGTGCTCTTCAAGATCTATATACATATTACTTGTATCAACTGTTACGTCCATATTTCCATTTGCCATTTCCACAGCTGTCTTTTTAAGGCTCGCATACTGTTTCAGTACTTTAATGAGGATAATGGCAAGAACAATTTTTTCCAAAAACCATATGAATATAAGGCTCTGCTTATCATCAATTGTGGCAAGTCCCATAAATTCGGCAAATGATATCACAAGGCATATGGCAATTATTCTGTGACTCCACTTAACTGATCTTGAAATAAGTCGCATAGAAGCTCTTATAGGTCCAAAGATGGCTCTGATAAGCTTAAAGCAAAGGGTATTTTCCCAGAAATGTCCCCTCTTAAAATTTATGACTACGCTTTCAAACCACACTATACCTATAAAGATTGCCAGCGCTATGCCAAAACCTGCAAAGATTGCTGCCAAAGCGCTTGATGGCATCTGACTATTTGAAAGAAAAGCTATGAGGCATCCCGGGATCATTTCAGCTATAGCGAATATACAAGCGGCTATCTCCATAGAGATGTCTGCCAGAATATCGGTATTTAAGGATCCTTTATTTTCATATCTGCCAGCTCTTAAAATAAGGATCATCACCAGAATCAATACCATAAAAGCAGATATTACTGCAAGTATGGGAAGAAGCACGTGAAGTGCCGGAATGACTTTTAAATATCTTGATGCCTGAACGAAAAAGCTGTCAGAAGACTGTTTCTGCCCCGGAAAGCAGATAACGGTATAAACTTTATAGGTTGATTCACCGACATCAATAAGGACCGATGATACAGAATCAAGGGTACATGCGCCATATTCTGACCTTTCAAGTTCGTCGTGAAGGCTTGTAATATCCGCAACATATGAAAGTGACAATATTCCGGATGAATTATTGCCATAAAGCTCAAGTACATAATCACTATCATCATCGCCAAGTGCCGGATACTTCTTTCCATCTATATAAAGAGCATCCTGATCTTCATCGTCGTCTATACCCAAAGCCTGTCTCTGATTCTCCCAGATGCGGTCATAGATATTGCAGGTATTATAGGTTCCTCCATCTGTATTAACCGCGTATTTATAGGAGTTATCTTCAAGGCATAAGAACTTCTCGCCGTCCCATATATAAGCCATTTGGCCTACTATATCATAGCCGATTCCCTTAATATCTATAGTCTGATAATCATACGCGTCATAACTTATGACATCATTATTTCTGGTAAAAAGAAAATCATACAACCTGTCTGAAAGAATGAATTCACTGTCTTTAGAAGTAGGAACATATGCTGTATAGTACTCACTTGGCAGATCTTGCGAGAAATTCCTGAAGACGTAAGTCTTGTCATCATTAAGGTCTATATCACTAAGATCTGAATAATTACCTTCTATTACGCCTATATTACAGCCCTTATCTTCCATGAAGCCTTCATTAAAGTCATCATCCTTGTCTGAAACTGCCCAGATAGCATAATCATAGGCAGCCTGATTCATAAGAACTTTCTTTAATGAAACTCCTGAATAGTTCATAAGTCCGCAATTGTCCATGCTATATAAAACTACATAACACGTTATTAAAAGCATTGAAAATATACAAATGGCAATTATATTGATCGTATGCCACGCTCTTTTATATGTTTTACTCATCTTTAACCTCATCTTTCCCTCATGCTTAGATCACGCTTCGATCTTATTTCTATCACGCTTGATCTATCTTCAGATCACGCTTTTGTATATCTTCAGATCAAGCTTCGATCTTGTATCCATGCCCCCAGACAGCTTTTAAATATCTGGGATTGGCACTGTCATACTCAATTTTCTCCCTTATGTGACGGACGTGAACTGCAACAGTGCTTTCAGCTCCGATTGCCTGTCCATTCCATACAGCTTCATATATCTTCTTAGGTGATAAAACCTCATTCTTGTGCTGCATCAGAAGCTTTAATATCTGATACTCGATCGGCGTAAGACTTACAATATTGCCATCAAGATATACTTCCTTGGCCTTGTCATCAAGTTCGATACCTCCGACAGTGATCCTGTCATTGTCTTCACTTAAAGATCCCGCCATACATCCAAGCTGTGTATAGCGCCTGAGCTGGGATCTGACCCTCGCGATAAGCTCAACAGGATTAAAAGGCTTGGTCACATAATCATCTGCCCCTATATTAAGGCCCATGATCTTATCAGTATCTTCACTTTTTGCAGTCAAAAGGATGACCGGCACATTGGAAATCTTACGAATTGACGCCATGGCTGTTATCCCGTCCATAACAGGCATCATTATATCAAGAAGTAATAAACTCACGTCCCTTCCTGCTTCGCTTTTCATGATATCCAAAGCTTCTTTACCATTAGATGCCTTTATAACTTCAAGCCCTTCGCTTTCAAGATATATACTGATAGCTGCTACAATATCAGGTTCGTCGTCACATATAAGTATCTTGTTCATAATCCCTGCGATCTTAATATTCACAGCTTTCCTTTATCTTCTATAAATCTTTAAAGCTTTATAAAAGACAGGATGATCAGAAAGCCATAATTAAAATCTTCTCCCCTCGTATTATGATTTATTAGAATTTATAAAAAACAGATCTGTTTGTTTACAGTCTATATTGTAGTGCTACACTTATTAAGTTCCAAGTGGGGAAATGTTTAAGATTTGTTTAAGATTCCAAAAGAATTTCATCCATTCGACCATTTCCATATCTTTATGAAAAGATTGAAAAAATTTGAAATATGTTTTATAAAAGTAAGATAGGATTTTTTAGAAAGATGAAAAGGATTTATGAAAAAATACGTATTTTTTGATATCGATGGCACTCTCTGGGATCATCATCAGATAATCCCCCAAAGCACCAAAAAGGCTATAAAAATGCTCAAAGAAAACGGCCATGCTGCCTATATAAACACTGGCAGAGCCCGTTCCAACATTATAGAAAAAGAGCTTCTATCTCTTGGCTTTGAAGGAATTGTTGCAGGATGCGGCACCCATATAGAAAAAAATAACAAGGTCATCTACGAAAAGCTCATGACAGATGAACAGATAATGCGCTCTTTAAAGGTTCTTAATGATAACCACATGCCTATGGTATATGAGGGACCTGAATATCATTTCTTCAATGTTGATGACTTTATAGAAATAGGCGATCCATATGTCAAGATTCTTAAAGAAAGGCTGGGCCCCATTGCCAAAGCCACATCCGAGATCTCCAAAGGCACAAGGATCAATAAGTTTAGTGCTGACATCAGCAAAGACACAGACTTTGATAAAGTAATGGACCTTCTGCCTGATTTTGATTTCATCAATCACAATGGCGTGATCGTCGAGGTAATCCCTGAAGGATATTCCAAGGCAACCGGAATTAAAGAGCTTATGAATATCGAGAACATAGACCTTGATGATGTATATGTCGTTGGTGACAGCATGAATGACATGGATATGTTCAAGCTTGCCAGTCACTCAATCTGCATGGGTAATGGAGATGACCGCATCAAAGAAGTCGCCGAATATGTCACTACAAATCTCCACGAAGATGGCATATACAATGGCTTAAAGCACTACGGCCTTATATAAATAAAAACCCCATCTTTCATCATTTCCATTTACAAAATTGGAAATAATGATAGATAGGGCTTTTGAATTATCAATATTTATTATGAACTTTTTCGATAAAGCAGAGCATATCCTTAACTTCTATGACTTTGTCATCATCAAGAACTGCCTTACCGTTCATGCGACCAAAGACCTGATGCTGATCCGATATGATGAGTTTATAGTCAAGCTTTGCAGCTCTGTCAAGAACCGGCTTAAAGGTCATTTCAAAGCGCTTGTCTGATGATGAAATCTTCCAGTCTTCCATATATCTTGGACTGTCCATATCATAAAGACTTATATCATTAGGAATCTCTATAGTAATATCATCAAGCTTATGAACTATTCCGTCGTATATGATGACATTCTCCGTTGCTGCAGAGGTATTTCCAAAGCCATATCCTATATTAAAGCCAAAGTCATGACCATCAATTTTTGCATTTCCATTGCCCCAATACCAGGTATTGTCATAGGTCCAGACTCCCCTGCCCCAGTCAAGAGTTGCATAATCCTTATTCTTGTCAAAAGAATAAGTCTTACCATCATAGGTGATCGTACCGGAAGCTTTCATGCAGTTGATCTTCTGGTTATAATAAAATGCATGCTTCTTATCCCAGGGAGTAGCAATTACCATACTATCCATATGGGGTTCATCCAGGATTATATCTGCCTTTAAGTTTTTACCATTATTAAAATTCTTAAAAGCACATTTTATGTGTCTACTATTTTCATCTTTTTTATATAACAGGTGAAGTGTATCATTTTTAAAGCTGGCGTTGCCCTTTTCAGAGCTTTCAGGCATATGCATCTTGCCCATAGGGAATACATTAAGAACTGTCTGCGTATGTTCATGTGGAGTATCAGGTCCAAAATGTAATAATGATACAGATTGAAGACCTATATAGCCATCATCAGAAAGAGTAAATGCTGCTGCAAAGCTCTCGTCATCCGGACCATCTGCATCATGAATTATCATGTAATAGTCCCATTCCTTGATCCTGAACTTTGGAGCCTTGATCATATCCCTTTTGTACTGCCAGATCTGACTTCTGGCCCAACCGGGATTTACTATCTCGCCATCATTTCCAAGCAGTAACTGACTATCTGTGATCTCAATACTTCTCATATGCATGTCCCCCTTGCATTTGCAAAAAGTCTGCTATCTTTATTGTCAACTTATTTATCACAAATCTGCTATCTTCTTTAATGTATTATCTATCACACACCTACTATACTCTTTAATGCATTATCTATCACACACCTACTATACTCTTTAATGCATTATTTATCACACACCTGCTATCTTTTTAAGCACATTCTCGTCGATCTTAAATGGTACAGCTGAAAGCTTGGCCTTATTGGAGCAAAGCTCTTCATACGCTATCTCCCTGTATTTAAGAGGTATATCATCAGGATCACAAGCCTTTTTAAATAGTTCATCAAGTTCATCAGGGTCTTTAAGACCTGCTTTTGTCAAAATCCAGTCTCTGTCAGCCTTGTCCATAGCCTTAAGAAACTCTGCCTGGAAGTAGCTAACGCTCTTACCATGAGGGATGTTAAGGCCTATTGTAATAGGATAGCTAAGAGCATGAGGAATAGTCGTACCTGTCTGGGCTATTGTCATACCTGCCATTGTAGAAGCATCCATAAGTATCTGAAGATCTGCATCTGTAGCTTGTCTTTCTCCGGCTATGACATCCTTAACGCTTCTCCAAAGGTCAAGTCCTGAAGAAGCACACATTCTCGTATACTCTGTAGCCTTAGTATGGACAAGTCCCTCTATCATATGAGCAAGAGCATCCAGGGCTGTATTATTTATAATAGATGAAGGTGCAGTCTTTAAGTACTTGCCATCAACAAAAGAAACTGTAGGATAAAGCTTATGTACACTTGACTTCTTGGTGCCAAGTTCGGTTCTTGTAAGAACAGATACTCCCGTAACTTCAGATCCTGTACCGCAGGTTGTAGGTATAGAAGCAACAGGCAGCATATCTGAAGTTTTAGAACCATCGTAAAGGTATTCCCATCCCTCATCCTTATGTAGCATCATAAGTGATATAGCTTTAGAAGCATCAAGGGCTGAGCCTCCTCCTATGCCTATTACAAAGTCGCATGCCTCGGAATTGCCATAGTCCCTTGCATCCATAATGCTCTCTACAGTAGGATTTTCATTAATGCCTTCATATACAGAATACTCTATTTTTGATTCTTTTAGTATACCTATTACATCATTAAATGATCCGTTCTTTTTGGCAGATCCCTTACCTGTTACGATAAGAGCCTTATGTCCAAGTCTTGTAAGGTAATCCTTGTTAGTTATAAGTGCATCCTTACCTGTAAAAACTCTTGTTGGTATATAAAACATTTTAAATTATTGTCTCCTGATTGTATGTTAATTCATTCCTGATACTTTTGAACCTATATTTACTTATCTCTAAGAAGCATTCTGTCGTTGGTAAGCTTCTCTCCAGCCTTGTCCTTAAAGAGTTGCAGCAGGTCTTCAACGGTGGTTTCTGCTCTCTTTGCACCCTCAACATCATAGATGATCTCACCATCATTCATCATGATCGTACGGTTGCCAAGATCAAGGGCAGACTGCATGTTGTGGGTTATCATGAGGCAGGTTATGTTATTCTTTTCTATTACGTCTTTGGTTATGTTTAAGACTTTCTCCGCAGTTGCAGGATCCAGCGCCGCCGTGTGCTCATCAAGAAGAAGGAGCTTAGGTACATTATAGGTTGCCATAAGAAGAGTCAGCGCCTGTCTCTGACCACCTGATAATAATCCTACGGGATGCTTCATCCTGTCTTCAAGTCCCATTCCAAGAAGAGCGAGTCTTTCTCTGAACTCTTTTCTGTCGCGTCCTGTCATATGGGAAAACCAGTCCCTGCTTCCTGACGCAAGATACAGGTTATCCTCAATGCTCATGGATGGTGCTGACCCCTTCATAGGATCCTGAAAAAGTCTTCCAATCACTGCAGCTCTTTTATGCTCCGACATTCTGGTTATATCTGTGCCGTCTAAGATGATGCTACCGCTGTCTACGCTAAATACTCCGCTTATTGCATTTAAAAGGGTAGATTTACCTGCTCCGTTAGAGCCTATAATGCTGATGAAATCTCCTTTTTTCACATCCAGGTTAATATTTTCAAGGGCTTTTTTCTCGTTTACAGTGCCTTTTCCAAAGGTCTTATTTACACAACTTAATTTAAGCATTTGCCTCTCCTTTCTTCCTTATCTTAGAAAGGAAATAAGGTCCGCTTATTGCCAGAATTACAATTATAGAGGATACCAGTTTGAGCATGAAGGCCGGCATGTTAAGTCTAAGAGCCATGGTATATACAAGTCTGAAGAATATTGCTCCGATAACTGCACCGATAACTCCGTAACCTACTCCTTTATTTCGGAAAAAGAGTCTTCCAATAAGAAGAGATGCAAGTGCAATTGTGAGCATTCCTGTTCCAATATCTATGTTTGCAGACTTATTGTACTGGGCTAAAAGGCACCCTGAAAGAGCTGTCAGAGAGTTAGAGAGGCAAAGGCCTGTTATGGTAATTGCCACTGTATTAATAGATGAAGATCTGACCATATCCGGGTTATCTCCAGTTGCTCTTATAGCAAGTCCAAGTTTAGTCCTGAGAAATGCCACAATACAGATCATAACCAAAAGAATTATAAGAATTATGGCAATGAGCTTTGCATATGGAGCCAAAAAGCTGCCCTCTGCCATATCGGAAGCAAAATAAAAAATGCTATCAGATTTATTAATATTAATCTGAGATGATCTGCCCATGACAGCTATATTAATTGAATACAAACCTGTATTAACGGTAATTCCTGCCAGAAGGCTGTCTACACCCATCTTGGTCTGCAGAAGAGCTGTCACAAATCCTGACAGCATGCCGGTAAGCATTGCTGCAAAAAGAGCAAGAAAAGGATGGCCTGAGAGTGTCACCACTGCTCCAACTGCAGCTCCCAGTGTAAATGCGCCATCTGTAGAAAGGTCGCATACATTAAGCATGGTATAACTAAGATACAAGGATAATACTGTAAGTGAGCTGATAAGCCCCAGCTCTACAGCAGTTTGAATAAGGGATGTCATTTATAACCTCATCTTTCGAGTTAATCGAGCTTCGCTTTTTGCTCGTTATAAAATCACTGCTGACGCAGTTCTACGGGTACGGGGCTTCTAACCCCGCACCCGAAATCAAAATATTCCCACCACCAAAAGGTGATGGGTTATCTTGATCATTTTATAGATCATTCAAAGTTTTCAGCGGTCTTGATGGTCTGGATAGAAGTTGCATAGTCTCCAAAAACTTCCTTGGCGCTGTCAAGTGTCATACCCATGACATCCATCATCTCTTCATTGAGAGTTACGATACCGTTGTCAAAGGTCTTAACAGGAACGCTTGCAGGATCAAGCTGATCAAGAAGAATCTCTGCAGCCATATCAGCAGTCTCTATTCCCAGGTTTGCATAGTTAACACCAAATCCAAGAAAGGCTCCGTTAAGGGCAAAGGAATCAGCTCCGCAGTAGTGAGGAATACCTGCATCGCGGAATATCTCATAAATGGAGAGTTCTGCTGTCATGATGGTGTTGTCTGTAGGAGTAAATACAGCCTCTGCTCCCGCAGAAACAAGAGCGTTAGCAGCAAGTGTAACCTCTTCAACATTGGTTCCTGTCTGCTCGATGATCTCAATGCCCTTAGCTTCAAGGAATTCCTTGGCATCATTTATGGCTGTAGTTGATGAATCCTGACCTGCATCATATAAAAGGCCCACCTTGGTGATATCAGGGTCTGCTGCCAGGATCATGTTCATGATAGCTTCTGTATTGAGCATGTCAGATGTTCCAGTAACATTGCTTCCCGGAGCTTCAAGGGATTCTACAAGACCTGCAGCTACGGGATCTGATACAGCTGAGAATACAACAGGAATATCTCCTCCCTCAGTAGCTCCCTGCATAGCCATTGCAACAGGAGTTGTCACACCGATCATCAGGTCTACATCATCAGCCTGGAAGTTGGCTATGATCTGATTAAGTACATTGGCATCAGCATTGGCATTGTCGTATTTAACGTTGAATTTAACGCCTTCTCTTTCTGCAATGACATCAAGCTCACTTTGTATGTTGTCAACGATCTGGTTAAGAGAAGCATCGTCTACATAATTACATATACCAATTGTATACTCCTTTGTACCATCGCCTGTCTGTGCATCTGTACCTTCATTCTGGGTACCGGCTTCCCCGCATCCTACGAGGGCAAGTGTCATTGCTGCTGCCATTCCAAATGACATAAGTTTCTTAGTAATCTGTGTTTTTTTCATAATTTCCTCCATTTTGGTATGAGTCTCGGAGCAGATTTCTAAGTACATGGAAATAAAAAAACTGCCCCTGCATTGATCTAATGCCGGGACAGATAAAATCATCTGCGGTGCCACCCTGCTTGACGTCTAAGACGCCCACTTAACGCATACTATCATATGCTGACCTTTGATCACGGGGAGTCTGCCCCGTCGCCCATACTTAAGTTTGTACTCTTTCTGTTTGCCCTTGGAAGTCCATTCGCCATTATGCTGCATATCGCACTCTCACCATCTGCGACTAGCTGGGATGCTCACATATTGGTTACTTACTCTTCCGCATCGGTTTATTTGATTAAAAGTATAGAAGTCGAAAACTCTTTTGTCAAGGGAATATGCACTTGTGGATAATTCCTATAAATATGAATGATCACTCACTCATTGGCCTTGAGACTTGCGACCATATCTACCTTTTTAAGGCTGCGTGACAATACTATGCTTGTTCCAGCCATGATCAAAAGAGTTCCTATAATTGCAATAAGATAGGCTGATATATCTATATTGGCAAAGAAATCATAATTATCACCTATAGCATATTTAAACAAATAATCAGTGAATTCATAACCAAGAGGAAGCCCTAGTATTATACCTACTATTGTAAGCCAGAGATTCTGCTGAGTGTATATAAGTGCCAGCTTATGGAACCTGAATCCAAGCACTTTGAGTGTTGCAAACTGGTACATCTTCTCGCTCAAAGCAAGGATTCCCATGTTGTAGATGATGATAAAGCCAAGAATAGCTGATATAGTTATAAGAAGGATTATCATATTGTTGATCATCTCAAGCATGGTATTCATCTGCTCTTTCATAGACTCGATAGACGTAATCGCAGATACACCATCTATGTCAGAATCTGTCACATCACCAAGATCATCATCTGTGTAGATAGTATCGCAGTTGTAATCCTCACCCAGGGCTTCGAATGCTGCTCTTGTCATGGAGAACTGCTGACTTTGAGGATCTCTGTAAGCGGATACTATCTTAGTTTCATACCAGTCATCCTCTCCCATTATCCTCCAGGTTACTGTATCTCCCAGTGACAGATCATTTTGTTTAAGAAGCTTTTCTGTTGCATATAATGCACCCGCTTCATTAATATCACCATCGGTATTATCCGGAATACCATCATCAATATTATAAGTTGTTGTATCATGCCCGGACACTCTCAAAAAGCCATCAGAATCATTGACAGTTATGGCTGATGTTATGATATCGCCATCAGAGTCTTTATATTCAATAGCAACTGTCTGACTTGAGGCATCTCCGTATATATCAAATAGTTCGCCAAGTCTTTCATCAGATACGTTCTCTGAGAGTGTCAGTTTATATTTATAAGCCTGTATCTTATCAAACTCCCATTCCAGATAATGATGAAGGGAATCCTGCATGCCAAACGCCATTACTATCAGTAAGGTTGAGCCCATAACACCAACTATTGCCATAATGCTTCTGGACTTGCTTCTTAAAATATCCCTTAGATTCCACTTAATAGAAAAAGGAAGCCTTTCGCTTAATCCCTTGCCGCCTTCTTTTGCTCTGATCTTAATATGCGGTACTTCAAGTCTTAGTGTTTGAGCAGCAGATTCTTTCAGGATGCTCTTTATGGACAGGTAAGTTATTATCGTAATAGCTGCTACGATCATCATAGCAACAAAATAGTTCTTACTAAGAATACATCTGTGAGCTTCCGGAAGATCGAACATAGACAGCTCCATATTTAGAAATGGCTGGCCAAGTACAGGTCCTCCAATTACAAGGCCAAGTATGGCAGCTAAAAGACTCACCCAAAAGCCGTATGAGATATAATGGATCGTAACTCTTCGATTTCTAAAGCCTAAAGCTTTTAAGGTACCAATCTGAACTCTCTGCTTCTTAACAAATCGGCTCATAGTTGTCACTACAGAAAGCCCTGCAATAAATACAAACAGGAATGTAAACATCTCTGAATATGTATCTCCCTCTTCCGATTCAGACTTTAATGTTGCATAAGACCCCCACACGTCTCTATCAGTAATAGCACTTATAGAGGTGTCATCAAATTCATATATTTCATTTTTGACAGACTTTAGTTTATCTTCGAATTGAATCAATTCTTTAGAATTGATATATGGATTTGGCGCTGTACCTGTCACATCAACTATTGCATATGGATATACATAGGAGTCTTCAAGCTCAAAATCAGGATCCAAAGCTTTTATAAAAGCTTCCTTATCTGATACATCTGCCTTTCCAGAATTTATCAGACCTGCTTTATCCAAAGCTGTTTCAAGATCCACGTCCTCATCTATATCAAGCTCACTTTTTACATAATCAATATCAGCTCCCATAGATTTATATGTATCTACAGCATTCTGAATGTCAGCTGCGCTTTCAAGCATTTCTGTAATATCATCTTCTTTTAAAATTTCATCATAAATGTATTCTTCAGGAAACTCATTTATTGAAAGATATGCCCATCCAAAGTCTGCAGCATCCTGGAATATAACTGATGAATCAGATACTGTATATACGTGATCAGGAGATGATACTATTCCTCTTACTATTTCAGTAAATTCATACCCTTCTACATAAAATGTAAGTTCATCGCCGACTTTAATTTCCCTTGCTTTGGCAAAATAATATCCAAGCCAGACACCATCTTTGTCAGGGCTGTATTCTTCACCATCTCTTAGATACATAGATGATATATTTTTAGTATCATCTTCTCCGTCCAGGAAATTAAGCTCCATCTGAATATTCAACGGCTTAGTATCGTCCTTACTTTTTATATCTACTGAGCCGGGCACAGTCAGATATCTTTCTACGTCAGTAACATTATCTAAAGCCTTTATTTTGTCTATATCATCATCAGTAAAGTTCTCACCAAAAAGCCATAGATCCTCAAGGTTACCCTTCTCATAGAACTCTACTGACGAGTATTTAAGCCCATCAGAAAAGGCATTTATTCCTGAAAAAGCCATTATAGCTAAAAATACCATGGCAAAAATAGTAAAGAACTGTCCAAAGTTTCTTTTTATATCTCTGAATATTTTTATCCTAAGCATATTACCATTGAACCTCATCTATGTCTGCAGGGTTTTCGTTCTTATCAACGCTCTTTATCTTTCCGTTCTTGACACGTATAACAACGTCTGCGATATCTGCAATAAGGGCATTATGTGTAACGATAATAACTGTGTTATTACCCCTTTCCTTTGTTGTCTGTTTCTTAAGTATCTTAAGGATCATTACGCCAGTTTGAGAATCAAGGGCTCCTGTAGGCTCATCGCATAGCAAAAGTGCAGGATTCTTGGCTATAGCTCTTGCTATAGAAACGCGCTGCTGTTCACCGCCCGAAAGCTGATTGGGGAACTTGTACATGTGTTCAGATAAGCCAACATCCTCAAGTGCCTCTGTAGCGTCAAGGTGATCTTTTACAATTTCACTTATAAGCTCAACATTTTCTTTGACAGTAAGAGATGGAAGAATGTTATAGAACTGGAATATAAATCCAACAGATTTAGCTCTAAAATCGCTTAGCTTATTCTCAGAATAGCCTGTTATATTCTCCCCATTTACAATTACTTCTCCCTCAGAAGGAGTATCCATACCACCAATAAGATTAAGAAGTGTAGACTTACCAGCTCCTGATGGTCCGAGTATTACTACAAGCTTGCCCTCTTCTATATCCAGATCAACATGGTCCAGGGCACGATATTCCTTCTCTCCAACGTTGTAAACTTTTGATACATTTCTTAAAGACACTTTATTAACTGCTTTATTCACTTTTTTCCTCCTTAACCGGCATTTACATCAATATGCAATCAAGCCAGCCCTTAACTAAAAACAGCATGATCTTGCGGGTTCTTTCTTTGGCCGCCTTAACGTCCTCCTCATGAGTAACAAGATGTATATAGGCTTCCACATGTAGATGTGACAGCCAATGTACCATGTATTCATCTACTTTTTTGCCTTCCTGCTTTGCATAGACTGTTGCCAGCTCACCATACTCTTTTTCAAGTTCTGCAATGATCATATCAGGAGCTTTCTCTAAAGAAGAGCCTGCAGATTTAGTCAGAAGCATAATTGATTCCTGGCGGTGGGTATATAAGATATCTACAAGCTTATCTGCCAAAGCAATTTCATGTTCGAAATCAGAATCTGAAAAATTTTGGCTAATACTATTTTTATCATCCATAATATGCTCTGCAACAGCATGCTGTACCGGAATCAGCACTTGATTTACTATTTCGCCAAAAAGCTCATCCTTATCTTTGAAGAAAAAATAAATAGCGCCTGTAGTACAACCGGCTTTTGAACATATTCTTCTTAAAGAAGCTTTCTCAAAACCATATTCTGAAAATTCTTCCTTTGCCGCAGCAATGATCTTTGCTTTGGTTTCTTCTTTTTCTTTTGTAGACATTTATTCCTCCCCTATCAGCATAACAGTGTTATGTACATAACACTGTTATCTTACTTCACAAATCAGGTTCTGTCAAACATCAATATAAAAATACCCTCCTTACTGGTTTATCCAGTAAAGAGGGCATTAATACAAAGCTTATGTTACTTATTCTTCCGGGAATTCGATCTTGTGACTTTCAACTTTCTTGTCACGAAGCATCAGATCCGCAACAGCTTCCTCTGCAGACTTATTGTTAAAGAGTACCTCACATACCTGCTCTACGATAGGCATCTCTACATCAAAGAGTTTAGAAAGTTTTAGAGCAGCTCTTGCAGAGTAGACTCCTTCTACTACCATCTGAACTTCATCCATAGCTTCCTGCATAGTCTTACCCTGACCTATGAGTATTCCGGCTCTTCTGTTACGAGAGTGCATGGATGCACAGGTTACAATGAGATCACCTATTCCAGAAAGACCTGCAAAGGTTTCAAAGTTACCGCCTGCTGCTATGCCAAGGCGTGTGATCTCAGTGATTCCTCTGGTGATAAGAGCCGCCTTGGTATTATCTCCATAACCAAGTCCATCTGCTATACCAGCAGCAAGGGCGATGACGTTCTTGCAGGCTGCGCCTATCTCTATACCTTTCATATCAGGGCTTATGTAAACCCTGAATACTTTATTCATAAATACATTTTGAAGACGTATAGCATTACTTTCAGATGTTGAACCTACTACGATAGTTGTAGGTGTTCCTTTTCCTACTTCCTCAGCATGAGATGGTCCTGAGAGTACAGTTATATTTTTTCTCGGGAAGTCATTGCCAAGAACATCGTGTATTACCTGACTCATTACAAGAAGCGAGCTTTCTTCGATACCTTTGGAGCAGTTAACTATAAGCTGCTCATTACTAATATATGGTTTAATAAGCTCCATTGTAGATCTTACATGAGCTGAAGGTACCACAAGAACAAGTATGCTCTTTTTCTCTACAGCATCTTTTATTTCTGACGTGAATAATACAGAATCAGGAAGTACGACTCCGGGAAGCTTTTCTTTATTTTCATGATCTTTTTGAAGCTTCTGAGCAGCCTCTTTTCTTCTGGTCCATACTGTGACATCATGTCCGTTATTTGTAAGAAGATATGCAAGAGCTATTCCCCAGCTTCCTGCACCTATGATTCCAATGTTTTCTTTTTTCATAATATAATCTCCATTTTCAAATGATCAATTATATAGCAAAAGGCCAAAAGTCATATATAATACGATCTTTTGACCCTTCTTCACATTATCAGTCAACCTTATTTTTCTTGAAGATATAAGTCTTTCTTTCTTCACCTTTTATAAGCTTAACTATATTACTTCTATGTCTGTAGAATGCAAGTGCTGCCATGATGAAGGCCACAATATACATTTCAATCTTGTCAGCTGATGCCATTGTAGCAAAGCCAAACATTCCATTCTCGCCTTCAATTATGAGAAGGATAAGGAAACCAACATAGATTGCAAGTGATCCAAGTGATACATAATGTGTTATGTTGAAGATAACAAGAAACACTATAAGGAACATAGGTATAAAGCTCCAGTGGAATGCAATTACAAATCCACATGTTGCAGCTATTCCCTTACCACCTTTAAAGTTCATATAAAATGGAAAGTCATGACCTATTATAGCTCCAAAAGCAGTATAGATTTTTAAAAGGTACACATGATCCGGATACATTCCTCCAAATATCCAGCCTACAAGCCATACAGCGATAGCACATTTGAGCATATCTCCAAAAAGCACTGTAAATCCGGCTTTAGGTCCAAGTACGCGAAGTGTATTGGTTGTACCTGCATTACCGCTTCCGTACTTTCTGATATCTATGCCTTTCATTTTCCCATAAAAGTAAGCTGTCTGGATCATTCCAAACAAATAACCAATAACAAGACATATAAATCTGAGAACTACCATATTCATTTCAAGTCTTCTCCCCTACGATCTTTTATTTATGATTACCCTTTACAGAGTTATCCCCTTTTCTTTCACGAACAATGAATCTGAGCGGGGTTCCGGCAAAGCCGAATGCTGCTCTTACCTGATTCTCTATATAACGTGTATATGAGAAATGCATAAGCTTCTTTTCATTAACAAAGATTACAAATGTCGGCGGCTTTACAGAAACCTGTGTCATATAAAAGACTTTAAGGACACGTCCCTTATCTGACGGTGGCTGCTGCATAACAAGAGCCTGCATGAGGATCTCATTAAGAACACCTGTTGCAACACGCATTGAATGATTCTGATATACAGCATCGATCATGTCATAAAGCTTTACAAGTCTCTGACCTGTCTGGGCAGAAACGAAAATGATCTCTGCATATGGCATAAATGACAGTGTCTGTCTGACTTTCTTGGTAAAATCATTGACTGAATGGTTGTCCTTCTCGATAAGGTCCCATTTATTCACAGCTATTATAACTGCCTTGCCGTTGTCATGTGCAATACCGGCAATCTTGGCATCCTGCTCTGTTACACCTTCATCAGCATTGATAACAACTACGCACACATCAGCACGCTCAACCGCACTAACTGTACGAACAAGCATGTACTGTTCAAGATGCTCTTTGATCTTGTTATGACGTCTTATACCGGCTGTATCAATGAAGGTATATTTCTGGCCGTTATGCATTATCTCAGTATCGATGGCATCTCTTGTAGTACCTGCAACATCAGATACGATAAGTCTGTTCTCACCGATGAGTTTGTTGATGATACTGGACTTACCAACATTAGGCTTACCGATTATGGCAACCTTGATATTGTCATCATCCTCTTCTTCATCAGATTCCTTATCCTCAGGGAAAAACTTAACAACTTCCTCGAGCATATCACCGATACCCTGCTGGTTGGCAGCTGAGATCGGCACAGGATCTCCGATTCCGAGATTATAAAACTCATATACATCAAGGCTGTCACGCTTATAGCTGTCAACCTTGTTAACTGTAAGAACTACAGGCTTGCCGCTTCTTCTGAGCATATCAGCAACCTGACTGTCAGCATCTGTTACACCCTGCTTAAGGTCACACAGGAAAATGATAACATCCGCTGTCTCTATCGCAATCTCAGCCTGCTGACGCATCTGAGACAAGATAACATCTTTGGAATCAGGCTCAATACCGCCTGTATCAATAAGAGTAAATACACGTCCAAGCCACTCAACATCCTGATATATACGGTCGCGGGTTACGCCTGGTGTATCTTCTACTATAGAAATTCGTTTTCCGGCAAGTGCGTTGAAAAGTGTTGACTTACCAACGTTAGGTCTGCCGACTACTGCTACAATCTGTTTTCTGGTCATTTTACTTCCTCCATGTTACTAAACACATATCTGACTAAAAGAGATTACACATAATTATCAAAGATAATTTTAATCTCTACAGGTCCGGTCTTTGGACCGAGAGTTAAAATTATCAAAGATAATTTTAATCTCTATTAACATGGGACGTCAGATCTTAAATCCATTTTCAGATAATCGGAATAATCTATCAATAAGGTCGTCACCTTCGTTTCTGATTATCTCAATGTCTATTCCTAGCTTTTGTTCAATCTGCGGAACTGTAACATCATCCAGCAGATAATTCTCTCCGGCTCTTAAGATATTCTGCGGTAGTAAAAGCTTGTCTCCAAGCTCCTTGTCTTTGAGCTGTGCAATAATATCCTTGCCGGTAAGGAGTCCTGTTACTGTAATTCCTTCGCCGAAGAAATGATTGATTATCTCGGCACAGTTAACCTTAAGTCCTTTGCAGTACTCCATTGCCTCATTCATCATATCCACTATATATGGATGGATGAGCTTTCCTGAGACAACTGTGTAAGTATACTTAAAATTATTCAAATAATCAAATAATTTTTGATCTTCCCTGGCAGCCTTTTTAAGTGCATCAAGAGATTCATGGAAATCATCAAGGAGAAGCCTTACCATTCCAACGCCGTTTTCAAGCTGTCCATATCCATCATATAAGGATGCAGGTGGTATTGGAAGTCCTGCTATCATAAACCATTCATCCGATGCATGAATGAAATGGTCTCCGGTTTCTTTAAAGCTCTTCTCCTGCCAGTAAGAGATCTCTTCTACAACTTTCCTTGCTTCCTCCTTGCCAAAAGGCTCTAATGGGAAAAGACCTTTTCTGAACTTTGAAAGTCCCACAGGAACGATAGATACGCTCTTAAGGCTTGGTCTGTATCCGTACAGATCAGATAAGCTTCTGTGAAGCTCTTCTCCGTCATTTATTCCCTTACATAATACGATCTGGGCATTAAGCTCTATTCCGTACTGGGGATCACAGAGCTTTTTGAACTTTTCAAGTGCCTGTCCGGCAAATCTGTTATTGAGCATCTTATTGCGAAGCTCAGGATTAGTAGTCTGAATAGATACATTTATTGGAGACAGGTGATACTTTATGATCCTGTCCACGTCTGCATCTGACATGTTTGTAAGTGTTACATAATTGCCCTGAAGGAATGAAAGTCTAGAATCATCATCCTTAAAATAAAGAGTCTCTCTCATGCCTTCTGGCATCTGATCTATAAAACAGAAAATACACTTGTTATGGCATGATTTATAATCATCCATAAGTCCGTTATCAAATATTATGCCAAGGTCTTCGTCATCGTCCTTCTCAATTTCAAGAAGCCAGGGTTCTCCATCAGGCTTCTCAATAAGGACATTGACCTCACTGTTTTCAGTAAGGTACTGATAGTCAAAAATATCCTTGATCTCCTGATCATTAATTGCTATCAGTCTGTCCATTGGCTCGATTCCGACTTCTTCAGCTATGCTTCCCGGCCTTACATCTCTTATAAAATGGCCTTTAATATCTTTATCCATAAAAACCTCAAGTCTAAAACCACATTATCAATGCGCAGAAATACTGACAATCTGCGCACACAGAATTATTTTATCATGAATAGCCTTGACGTGCTACTGCCTAAATGATAAAACATAGTACGGAAGGGTCATAAATTGCTATTAATTATGTCTATAAGATCCAATCATATTTATAATTAATAGTTACATTTTATACTAATGACCCGCTAACTGTTTACTATAGTAAAGTAATGACAGATAGCTGTTATACTGTGTTTATAACCTTATCACAGCTTTTGGGTTCATTTACTATAATACCGAGAAATGGAGATATAAAATGCCAGATTTTCAGCAGCTCGAAAAAATGATTCCCGTTGCACCTCTTAAACTTGTAGTCCTTGACTCCGCAACAGATCTTGGAGATAAGGTCGACAAATATCTTGTTGATTTCAGAAACAATGTTCACAAAGTACCTGCAGATGATCCTGCTTTTAAGAATTACAGACAGGATTCCTACAAAATGGAACCCAAGCTCGACAGATTTGCTTCAGGTGAAGCAAAAGCTTCTTTGGTAGATTCAATAAGAGGTGATGACCTTTTCATCCTTATGGACATTGTCAACTACAACTGCCCTTACAAGATGAATGGTTTTACCAATTACAAGTCTCCTGATGATCATTATCAGGATCTTAAACGTGTTATCGCTGCTGCTAACGGTAAGGCTAAGCGTCTTAACGTCATCATGCCTTTCCTTTATGTAGGTCGTCAGCACAGAAGAAATCAGCGTGAATCCCTTGATGCTGCTCTTATGTTCAAAGAGCTTGCTGATATAGGAGTTAAGAACTTCATCACATTTGATGCTCATGATCCCAGAATTTCTAACTCAGCACCTTTAAACGGTTTTGATAACTTCATGGCTACTTATCAGTTCATGAAGGAGCTTCTTTTAAATATTGATGACCTTATTGTTGATAAGGATCACCTTATCGTAATAAGCCCTGACGAGGGAGCTCTTGACAGAGCTGTATATTTTGCTAACGTTCTTGGCGCAGATACAGGTATGTTCTACAAACGCCGTGACTATGCTCACGTTGTTAACGGAACCAACCCTATCGTAGCTCACGAATTCCTTGGATCTAACATTAAGGGCAAGGACGTGATCATTGTCGATGATATGATCTCCTCAGGCGCATCTATGATAGATACAAGTAAGCAGCTCAAAGAAATGGGTGCCAAGCGCGTATTTATCGCTTGTACATTTGGTCTTTTTACAGATGGTATGGATAAGTTTGATGATGCTTATGAAAGACGCGAATTCGACTATATCATCTCAACCAACCTTACATATCAGAATCCTGAATATTTGAAACGTCCATACTACCTGGTTGCTGATATGAGTAAGTACATTGCTACTATCATTGATTTCGTCAATCATGATGCATCAACAAGTAACATCCTGATCCCGACATCCAAGATTCATGAAATCGTAAAGCAGTACAACGAGGGTGATCATACACTTTCAGAGCTTAGGAGCTGATTTTTGGTAAAATAAGCTTCCATGTATTTCGGATAAGATTTCGTGTAAGATTTCGTATAATAAACATTTAACCCTTATAAATTTAGAGTTTAATACATTTTTAATATGCGAATGGTCTAAATGGCCATTCGCTTTTTTTATTTAACAAAAAATTAATTAAACTAATTAAATAAAATCTTTCGCCGATATATAAAACGGTTACTTATCTCAAAATATAAATTGGAGGTCA
>NZ_JAILQF010000069.1 GCF_024699075.1 Butyrivibrio sp. | reverse complement strand
CATAGTTCTCATCAATATGCCACAGATCTATTCTCTCGAATATCTTGATCATATCGTGAAGGGCAGAATCCACCATACTTTGCTCTTTAAGATAAGGCGACTTTGAAATGTTTTCAAGAGTCACTATCCCCATCATCCTGTCATTGCCATTTTCTGTATCTCTTGCGATAAACTTGGCTCTTACTACGCACAGATCTCCGCTTATTATAAGATCCTGGGCTATATCATCATTGTTTGCAGAAAGAGAATTGAACAAGTCTCTAAGCTTGTAATAATACGGGCTTGTCTTTTCATTAAGTAGCTTTTCAGCAAGCTCCATACTATCTATATCAACCTCATTCATAACATATCTGAAGGATTCATTGGTATACATGAGCTTAAATATATTATCTTTAAGCTCCACAATGGCAACAGGACGTGCGGCACGTATCTTGGTACCGTCAGGCCTTATTATCTTGGAAAAGACTGATGTATCAAGTACATTAGTATAGCTGACTGTACCATAGAATTTTCTGTCAAGATCCGTTTCTGCAGTCTCTGGGTTCTTGCCAAACATATGTATATATTCGTCATCAGTAGGAACAGGCTTGTGATACAGATACCCCTGCATCATATCGCATCCCCACTCGCGAAGGGCATTTACATGTTCCTGGTTCTCAACACCCTCTGCAAGAGTCTTCTTGCCAAGTTTCTTGGATATATTGATTATTGCAGGAATTATGATGTGAGACTTCTCATCAAATGACCTTAGGAAAGTCATATCGATCTTGATAAGATCAAAATCGAATTCCTTCATAACATTAAGTGATGAGTATCCACTTCCGAAATCGTCCATCCACACTTCGTAGCCGGCTTCATGAAATTTGGCTATAACCTCTTTCATAAACTCGGGCTCACGCATAAGGACGCTCTCTGTGATCTCTATTCTGATGTACTTTGGATCGACATCATATTCAGAACAGGCCTTCTTGATCTCTGAAAATATATCACACATCTCAAAGTCAATTCGGCTTAAGTTAACTGAAAATGGAACAGCTGTTCCATACTTTGCATACCACTTATTAAAATTTCTGCAGGCATAACGGATAATTGCAATATCCAGCTTGTATATCTGCTTGCACTCTTCCAAAACGCCTATAAATTCCGCAGGATTCATGAATCCATATATAGGATCATTCCACCTTGCAAGGGCTTCAACACCTGCAAGTCGTCCTGACAAAGTTCTCATTATAGGCTGAAGCCAGGCCTCTATATAGCCTTTAGCAATGGCATTATCTATTTCATTTATGATATATCTTTTTCTACGGATCTTAAGTCCAAGCTCTTCATCATAAAAGCGTATATTCTCGGAATATACACCCTTTATGGCATCCATCGCATCCTTGGCCCTGTCACATGCATTCATGATACCTGTAGAGAAGTCATTATATCTGTATATTCCCGCATCGAACATGATCTCTCTGAAGGTAATAGTGTTATGGAGGACTTTCTCAACTTCTTTGAGTCCTTCAATAGCCTCACTTTCATAGCACATGACAACAAAATGATCAGCAAGAAAATGAGCGCAGGCTCTTCCAAAAAATACCTCTTTGACGATCTCGCCAAAGGTACTTAAAATTTCATCGCCCTGCTCAAAACCAAATTCCTCGTTGATCCCCTTAAAGTCTCTGATATCAATATAAATAATAACTATATTGTCTGAATTTTCCTCACTAAGATTAGATATAACCTCACGTGCAAACTGGCGAAAAGAAGCAATAGTCAATAATCCTGTAAGCTGATCTACTTCACCATCTTTATACATCTTAGCATCAAGGTTGTAAGCAAATTCATTGCCACTTGTAACACGTCTGATATCTGGCATATAAGAAGTCTCCTTAAAGGCTTAACGCCCCATCTCCATAATAGTCATATAGATTCATATAGATGCATCTATATGCTTATATAGCTTCCTTGCTAATGAACGCACCGTCTTTGTAAAGTCTGAATCCTCGCCGAATACTGATTCGAATTTCTTGTTATCAAGATTTTCTACAGCCGAAGAATCTATCGTCATATAACCATCATCATCAAAAGTGATTCCCAACTCTTCAAGCTCTTCTTCATACTCTTTACCAAGAGTTTTCATCTTGGATACAAGCTTCTTAATATCCTTAAGATCTGAATCCGAAGCAGAATCTATAGTATTGTTGTATGTGTCTATAAAAGCTTTTATGTTATTGCCAAGCATAGCATTTTCTATATCATCATCAGTAGCATAGCTGCCATAATCAAGACTCATCATCTTTTTAGCTCCCTTGGCAAGTGCCTTTGAATCAGCACTTACAACGCTGGCATTTGAAGCCTGCAATCTTGTACTACCGATAATATAATCCTTATTAGATCCATAAAGATTACGAAGATAATAATTTGCTGTTACAGAATAACTCATGGCAATACCTCTAAACGCTCTTTATACCTTAAACATATCAAAAACACATGTTATCTTACACAATTAAGGGTTTAGCGTCTATCTTATATATCGGCTTTTATATTTTTTCCTTGAGGTAATCTGTAATTACTTTTGCCGTATTATTGTGGCTTTTAATTCCGGGATGCTGCCTTGAACCAAATCCGTCTTCTTCCGTATCAGGAAGGGCCAGATAAGAAGCCCTTGTATCTTTTGAAACCGCTATATACTCATTTACAGCTTCCTTAATGTATTCTCCTATTCCCTTTCCAAGCATTCCGTATACCCATACAAGTAAGGCATCCGGATTATCTTTTCTCAATGTTTTAAGAAAAGATATAACTCCATTTTGAATCACTCTGATATCTTCAGGATTATAGCTTCCATCCTCTTCAAGGCGCATTTTATTAACTTTCCCTGTCACAGGATCTGTATACTCAGGACAATTAAAAGATCCTTCATCATTAGTACCAAGATTTATGACAACAGCATCAGCCTTCCAGGAATCAAAATCATTATCTGATACGCCTCTTTCACACCTTAAGCTCTCATATATAAGCGGAAGAATACAAGATGTATTATTGTCCCATGCATTAACTATTCCCCATCCGCTTTGTGATATAAGCCTGTATTCAGCACCAAGATTTTGCGCTGTCATTACGCCGTAGTGATTCTCTACGCTAAAGTATGGGCTTATCCAGTCCATTGCATCATGCGCGCCCAAAAGGCCTTCGCCGCTTGTGATACTGTCACCTATAAACTCGATCCTGTATTTATAATCCTCAGTCTTTTGGATCTCGCCCTCATATACAATTGAATTTAATATGGCAAAAGAATCCTTGTCATCAGGCATAGCCTGAGTATCTTTTATGATCCTTATCGTATGAGCTGTTTCAGGCGCAAGGCCTTTAAGCATAATGATCCTGTTTCTTCCTTCCTGAACAGGCATATGCATGATCCAGGCTCCGTCCATGATAAGACTTATCCATGGCTGATATATGGATGTTCCGCCTGTAATATCAATACCAAGCTCAGTCCCCCTAAATACAAACTCAGCACCACTCCCTGACCATATAAGCTCAAGTCCCTCACTAGTGACAGACCTTCTTCCAAGAATGCGGACATTATCCCAGTTTTCATTAGTCATCATAATTATGTATTCCTCCCGGTATTATTCTGCTATCATGTTTTATAGAGTCTGATAAGCTTTTGCTTTCTACACCATCTATATCATTATATGACAAAAAATATATAGGGGAGAGTCTTATTATCATGAAATTATCATTAAATGGAAACTGGGAATGTACATTTACAGATTCAGATATCCCTTCATCTGACATCATGCTTCCCGGAACTATTCAGGCAAGCGGTATAACACCCTTAAATTCTAAGCGTGAAGAAGATACACTTACCGATGAACATGCCTTTGAAGGAATTATATCTTTAAGAAAAGAAGTACAGATCCCTCTTGGATATGACTCTTATATCCTGACTCTTGAAAGAAGCCGGATTACAAGGCTGTATATAGACGGCCAGGCAGTAGGAACATGCGATAGCCTTATAGCACCGCATGTTTATGATATATCAGCCTTTATCTCAAAAGAAAATACCCTGATACAGATAGAAGCTGATAACAAGAACTATCCTTGCCCCGGAGGCCATCTGACATCAAGAGATACCCAGACCAACTGGAGTGGCATTCTTGGTGATATGTATATCAAATGCACGAATAATACACATATAGTATCTGTAAATGCCAGAACTGATTATTCCAAAAAGGTAGCCATCTTGACACTTAATACAAGTACCAGCGCTTTTGATATATCTTCACAGGATATGTCTTCTATAAAGGATGCTTCTACCTATGATACTCTTGATAGCTCTTTAGGCATAAATATCAGAACTGACCTGATAAAACTAAAGGATGAGTATCTAAACAAAGATGCTGATCCCTATATATTTAGAAAGTTTCGTGATGATATAGATCTGGCAGCTAAAAGTACTGACCTTGATATATTAAAAGAGCATCTTGAAATAGCAAAAGATATTGTAAAGCCTCAGAGTTTTACAATATCCAAAGACCCTATTGTAATAGATTTAAAAGATAAAGACGGCAAGGTATATGAATGGGATACCTTTACTCCCTACCTCTATGCCTTTACGCTAGATCTTTGTGACAGTAATGGAACTATCCTTGACAGCACAAGGACTATATGTGGTCTTAGAAGCTTTACAACAAGAGAAAATGAGCTTCTTCTTAATAACCGTCCTATCTTCCTTAGAGGAAGGCACTGCGGTCTTCTCTTTCCTATGACCGGCTTTGCTCCTATGAACGCATGTGGATGGCTATATGACATGATGATATCAAGAAGATGGGGAATCAATCATTACAGATTCCATTCATGCACGCCCCCTGATGCTGCCTTTCTTGCTGCCGATCTACTTGGAATCGTGATACAGAGTGAGATGGAGATATGGGGTTCCTGGCTCATGGAAGATGAAGAGGGATATGATGCTACAATGCAGCAGTACCTTACTATAGAAGGATATCGCATGATATCTTTATTTGCATCCCACCCATCTTTTTGCATGTTTGGATGTGGCAACGAACTTTGGGGTAATCCAAAGGCTCTTGGTAAGCTCCTTGCAGGATTTAAGATGATCAATCCAGACCTTCTGTATACTCAGGGCTCCAATACTTTCCAGTTCTCACCCAACATCCAGCCTGAGGATGACTTTTTTGTCGGAGTCCGCTTTTCCAAGGACAGACTTATACGAGCTTCCTATGCTATGTGCGATGCTCCCCAGGGCCACATTCAGACTATGGCTCCAACTGCAAATATAAACTATGATGCCAATATAAGGCCTGATCTTATAAGTTCTTATGGCGCAGATACTATTTCAGATAATACAAAAAACGATGCTTTTGATAACGCCAGTTATGATAAGGCATCTACAACGACTATTCAGTTTGGAACGACTGTTAAGGAAGTTACGCTTACAAGTCAGGATGAGCTTATTCCTTTCATCCCTGTTATCTCTCATGAAACAGGCCAGTTTGAAACATACCCTGACTACGACGAAATCTCCCACTATACAGGTGTACTCAAAGCTTACAATATAGCCGATTTGAAGGATAAGGCTCAAAAAAGCGGTCTTCTTCCTTATGCCCATGACTTTTTCATAAATTCAGGTACCCTTGCAATGCAGTGCTATAAGCACGAAATGGAAGATGCCCTTGCAAGCACCTATCTTGCAGGGACCCAGCTTCTTGATATACAGGATTATACTGGTCAGGGAACAGCTCTTATAGGAGTTCTTAACTCTCTTATGGAGGACAAAAAGCTTATAAGTCCTGGAAAATTCAGAGAATCCTTCGATGATATCGTTGTCATGGCAAGGTTTGACAGTTATGTCCACTCATCCGGATCTTCTTTTGGCTTTACACCTTTTATAGCTTATTATGACAAAAATATTTATAAAAATATGTATGTTAAAGCTACTCTTATATCCTCTTTAAATGAACTAGTTTGCAGTAAGGATATAAGCATTCCTGATATTACTACAGGGGCAAGGATATCGCTTCCTTATACCTCTTTATCTTTTCCTGAAAGTAAAAAGCCTGAAAGATATGAATTACAGCTAAGTCTTATAGCTGGTAATACCACGCTTACCACAAACTCTTATACGCTCTATACATATCCGGAGATTGAAAAGCCTTTGGAAAATGCAGATACTGCGCCAATTACATATGCTACAAGTGTACAAGAAGCTGTAAATATGGCAAAGAAAGGCCAGAACGTTCTTTTATATCTAAGTGATGCAGAGAATCCAAACTCCATAGAAGGCACTTACTGTACCGACTTCTGGTGCTATCCAATGTTTAAGAGCATATCAGAAAGCATGAATAAAGAAATTCCTATTGGTACCCTTGGTCTTTGCATAGACAATAAAAGTATGGCCCTTAAAGACTTTCCTTCAATGACCTATTCAGAGCCCATATGGTACGAGATTGTTACAGCATCAAGATCTACGATCCTTGATAATACTGACATCAATCCAATAGTTTCAACTATTGATAATGCCTATAGGAGCCATAAACTTGGACTTATTTATGAAATAAAAATAGAAGGTACAGACGGTAATATCATCGTCTGCACCTCCGATCTTCCAAGGCTTATCTCTTCAAATGTGAAAGAAGCTTATGCTCTTCATAAGAGCCTTATAAATTATGTTAATAACTCTGTCCATGAAAATGTAAATACAATAACGCCTGATGTTTTTAAATCAATCTTTGGGATTGACAGGCTTTGACATGAACAGCTCAGGGCAAAGACCACTTTCTTTTACAGCTTCATAAGAAGCCTTGAGCTTGTCCTCGTCATCATATATACCAAAAACTGTAGGGCCGCTTCCTGTCATAATAGATCTTATAGCGCCGTTATCTTCCATAAGTGCTTCGATCTTACCTATAACTTCATACTTTCCCTTAGTAACAGGTTCAAGTACATTAGAAAGGCGGTCGCATATACCCTTAAGGTCACAAGCCTTTATTGCATCGCACATACCATCAATATCAGGATGTGACTCTATCTCTTTACTGTCAAGCTCTGTATATACCCAGCCTGTCGATACGTCTATAGCAGGCTTACCAACAAGAATATAGCAGTCTGGCATATCGCTAAGAGCTGTGAGAACTTCTCCGATTCCTTCAGAAAGCATTGTTCCGCCCATGATACAGTATGGAATATCTGCTCCAAGCTTAACAGCAAGCTCGCACATTTCTTCCTTTGTGATAGGAAGATCAAAAAGCTCCTTCATACCATAGAATGCTGCTGCCCCATCAGTACTTCCACCCGCCATGCCTGCTGCAACCGGGATTCTTTTTTCAAGATGAACATCTACGCCGTCTTTAATGTCATATTTCTTCATAAGAAGGTCGCATACCTTGTAGATAAGATTGTGCTCATCTGTAGGAATAGTATCCTTATTGGCAGTAAGTTTTATCATGCCTGAATCATTTTTTTCAAAAGTAAGAGTGTCATAAATATCCACGTTCTGCATTATCATGCGAACAATATGGTATCCATCTTCTCTTTTCCCTGTTACATCAAGACCCAGGTTTATTTTTGCATATGCTTTTCTTGTTATCATATTTGCCTCGTATAATCCGAATAATTATTTTATATTTTTAATCTGGTACAACTAATACTAACACGCATCCAAAAAAAATCAAAACACTTTAATTATTAAACTCGCAAACGCTTCGATTTTTGATCATTTTATATATAAAGTTTTAGCTGATCACAGCCGATAATAAGAATGTAGGAGTATAACCTTTTTTAGTAGCTGCTTTATAAATAAAGTCATTGCTACTGATAAAGCATAGAAGTAACATCTATTAACGCACTTATAACGCACAGGCAGGTGCAATGAGTTCGTGGAAAGGAGTCCAATTATGAGTGTTGAATCTATTAACAGCATATCATCATTAAATCAAAGCGCTTATCAGACCAAAGCCCCTTCAGGCAAAAAAGAAGAAGCTTCCAAAGAAGTAAAATCTTCAAGTGAAAATAGCGGCGTTGTATACGAAAAATCTGATGATACCCAAACTTCCCAGACTGCTAAAAAGACCTATACCCAGAATACTGCCCTTGTTGAGCAGCTTAAAGCTGATCAGGAAGCCCAGAAGCAAAACCTTATTAATATTGTTAATAAGATGATGAACAAACAGACAGGAGCTTATGCTACATCTGTTTTCGGCAGTGATTCTGACGATATCTGGAAATTCCTTGCAAGTGGCGATTATACGGTTGATGCCGAAACTAAAGCACAGGCTCAGGCTGATATCGCTGAAGGCGGATATTGGAGCGTTGGCGAAACCTCCAAGAGAATTCTTGATTTTGCTACAGCTCTTACAGGCGGAGATCCTGATAAACTTGAGAGTATGCGTGATGCATTCCTTAAAGGCTACAAGCAGGCTGAGGAAACCTGGGGCGGCGAGCTCCCTGAAATATCCAAACAGACCTATGATGCAGTACTTAAAGGCTTCGATGATCTTGCCAGCGAATACGGCCTTGAAAACTGGAGTTCTGTATCAGAAAATACATAAGATAACCCTAATGTCTTAATGGCTCAAAAGACGCTTCAAGGTAGTGATATATACCATGAAGCGTCTTTTATTACTTTATTACTACAAAGCATTATTAATGCCCATTACTCATGCACTGCGCCAATGATCTCGTTTATATCATCAAGCTTCTGATCCTGCATATACTTATTTATTCCGTCTACAACTTTCTCTGTAGAATATGGATCATGGAAGTTCATCATTCCAACAGCTACGCCTGTAGCACCTGCAAGCATGAACTCTATTGCATCTTCTCCAGTTGCGATTCCGCCCATTCCAATGATCGGGATCTTAACAGCCTGAGCACAGCTGTATACCATGCGTACAGCAACAGGCTTTATTGCAGGACCTGAGAGTCCTCCTGTCTTATTGGCAAGTACGAATTTTCTTTTGTTAATATCAATCTTCATTCCTGTGATCGTATTTATAAGTGATATAGCATCAGCTCCTGCGCTCTCTGCTGCTCTTGCCATCTCAGCTATATCCGTTACATTAGGAGACAGCTTCATGATAACAGGCTGCTTAGCATGCTTTTTGATCTCACTTGTTATATTGTAGAGGGCATCAGGCCTGGTTCCAAATGCTATACCGCCTTCCTTGACATTAGGACAGGATACGTTGATCTCAAGCATATCAACTTTCTCATCAGAAAGTCTGTCTACAACATTAAGATACTCTTCTTCAGAATGTCCGCATACATTGACGATGATCCTTGTGTCATACTTCTGAAGGAAAGGAAGATCTCTTTCTATGAAAACATCGATTCCCGGATTCTGAAGGCCTATTGCATTGAGCATTCCGCTCGCTGTCTCTGCTACTCTTGGAACAGGATTGCCAGGCCAGGGCTTGTCTGCAACACCCTTAGTCACAACTGCTCCCAGCTTATTAAGATCTACAAATTCTCCGTACTCCTGTCCTGAACCAAAGGTTCCTGATGCAACCATTACCGGATTTTTAAATTCTACACCTGCGATATTTATCTTAGTATTCACATTGTCTCCTATTTCATGCTCTGCATGACTTTTAATAACAATAGTCTTTATGATTATATGCCTATATATACCTTGACCTTACATAGGTAGTATTTAGATATTTATATACTAATATCATTATTTTTACATGAATCAATCAATATCAGATATCTACATCCTCTGCATCGAATACAGGCCCATCTGTACAGATCCTTGCGTTATTAACATGTGAATGCGCATCCACATCCTTTGTCTTAACAACGCATCCAAGGCAGGCTCCAACGCCGCATGCCATCCTCTCTTCAAGAGACAGATAAGCCTTCATGTTATGCTCAGCGGCATACTTTTTGATACCTCTAAGCATCGGCATAGGTCCGCAGGTATAGATCACATCACCTTCTATATTCTGCTCATTAAGTGCATCTATTACAGTACCATGTGTACCAAGACTTCCGTCATCTGTTGCTATATACAGATCGCCATATTTCCTGAATTCATCTGCAAGGAAAGTCTGATCATTCCTGTATCCCATGACTATCTTGACAGCTTTGGGGCGCTTATTGTCAGGAAGCTGAGAAAGCCTTTTTGCCATCTCCAGAAGTGGAGGAATGCCTATTCCACCACCCATAAGGATCGCAGTCTTACCTGCAGCTTCTTCCATGGGATAGCCATTGCCAAGAGGTCCCAGTACATCCACCTGATCACCCTCTGATAGTTTTGAAAAAAGATCTGTTCCCTTGCCCACAACTCTGTAAACGAGCCTTAATTCATTTTTTTCCTTTTCTACACCGCAGATACTGATAGGACGAGGAAGGAGAGATGACTTATCATCTGTATAAACTCCAACGAACTGACCGGGAACTGCATCCTCTGTAATCTCTGTTTCAAGTCTTAGATCATATATCCCATCAGCAAGGATCTTCTGAGATATAACTTTTGCACTTACTTTCTTCTTTGCCATAACTACCTACCTTTAGAACATTATGATTTATAAACAATCTTACCACTTGCTATAGTATACTTTATAACCCCTGGCATTGTCTCTCCTATAAAAGGAGAATTTGTAGCTTTGGATGCAAAAGTATTTGGAACAACCCACTTCTCATCCTTATCAAATATCATAAGATCGGCTACAGCTCCCTCTTTTACAGCTCCGCCCGGAATCTCATAAAGCTTTGCAGTTGATGTGCTCATACGCTGCAAGAGCTCCATCAAAGTCAGATACCCTGGCTCAACAAGTTCTCTAAGCCCTAATGAGAAAGCTGTCTCAAGCCCTATAATGCCGCTTGGAGCATCTTTAAAGTCTTTAGCCTTTTCTTCGGCGCTGTGAGGAGCATGATCTGTTGCGATCATATCGATAGTACCATCTTTAAGCCCCTTTATTATAGCCATCCTGTCAGACTCTTTTCTAAGAGGCGGATTCATCTTGGCAAATGTTCCATGCTCTTTAACTGCTTCATCTGTAAGAGTGAAATGGTGAGGAGTTGCTTCTGCATGGATCTTTGCTCCTTCACTTCTTGCCTCTCTTATAAGATCTACAGCTTCTTTAGTGCTTATATGCTGAATAGTAAGCGCACATCCTGTTTCTTTGGCTATCTTTATATCTCTTTCAACCATAGTGATCTCAGCCATGCGGTCTGAACCTGTAAGACCGAGATTTTCAGCAGCACTGCCTGAATTTACACCATTTTCTTTTATATACTTTGGATTTTCTTCATGAAGACTTATGACCTTGTTAAGCTTTGCCGCATTTTGGCAGGCAGTTTTAAAAAGCTCTTCTTCCATAACAGGCTTACCATCATCTGTAAAAAGAACTGCTCCCGCCTTTAAAAGCTCTTCCATATCAGTAAGCTCTTTTCCATCCATACCCATAGTCACATTGCCGCACACATAAGTATGAATGCCTGTTGTCTTACCCTTTTCAAGAGCGTATTTTAATGTATCAGGGTTATCCATATGAGGAATTGTGTTACCCATCATGATAACACTTGTATATCCACCCTTTGCCGCACTTGCGCTTCCTGTAATTATATCCTCTTTGTATGTCTGGCCAGGGTCCCTGAAATGAACATGACCATCAATAAGACCTGCTGTAACATAAAGATTTTCAGCATCAATAACCTTAATATCAGATAGATCCGAAATACTGTTTTCATCACCCTCATGGATGATCTTTGAAATGATCCCGTCATCTGATATAAGGATATCTGCTTTACCCTCACTTCCTGACTCAGGATCCATTACGTACCCGTTTTTGATTAAAAGCATATGGCCATCTCCCTGCAATTATTTTAATTATTTGACCTACTATACACATCTAAACTATAATAAATCTGCATCTGTGGTTTTGTTTACTATATATCACATGGACAAACATTGCAAACATATAGTTCACAGGATCCAGGCTACAAAGATTAAAACCGAAATGGAGACTAAAATGATCAGATTTATTATTACTGCATTATTTCTACTCATATTTTTCATTATTTCAATTCCGCTTATGCTTATCGAACTTATAATAGGTCTATTTAATAAGGACCTTCAAAAGAAAAGCTCTCTTGCCATAGTATCAGGAGCATTCAGGATCGTAGCATTTCTTTGCGGCGTAAAGCTTACAGTCAAAGGCGAAGAGAATGTTCCAAAGGATGAAGCAGTTCTTTACATTGGAAACCATTTAAGTTATTTTGACGTAGTTCTTACTTATCCAAGAGTTCCAAGACCTACAGGCTATATTGCCAAAAAAGAATTTTTGAAGATCCCATTCCTTTCATGGTGGATGCTCTTTCTTGACTGCCTGTTCATGGACAGAAGCGATGTAAAGCAAAGTGCTCAGATCATATTCGATGCAATCGACAAGATCAAAAGCGGTATATCAATCTGCATATATCCTGAAGGAACCAGAAATAAGAATGAAGAAACTCTTCAGGAATTCCATAAAGGAAGCTTCAAACCAGCTCAGCGTACTAACTGCCCTATAGTTCCAATGGTAGTAACACACACACGTGACATATTTGAAAACCACCTTCCATTTATAAAGTCACATAACGTTGTTTTGGAATACCTTCCACCTGTTCGCTACAATGAACTTTCAAAGGAAGATCAGAAGCAGGTTCATGAGTATTTCAGAAATATGATACAAGAGGCCTATACAAGAAATCTCAATGAAGAATGATAGTATTGAGTTTTTTACAAAGTAAACTCCCCTGCATATGAATCACCAGGGGTACCAGCCTAACATCCGGAATATCTCATCATAATAAGAATTTAATTCAGAAAAGAGTCTTAATACAGATCTTCGTTTTATTATAAAGATCGTATTAAGACTCTTTTTAATATCCATCATCAATAATCATAAAG
>NZ_JAILQF010000420.1 GCF_024699075.1 Butyrivibrio sp. | reverse complement strand
AGTTAGACGTAGTTTGATGGTTGAGGCTCCACAAAACGAAACGTTTACATAGGTTTAATTTTGGTTTACATCGAGGGGCTTTTCGTTTACATGAGACTGACGAAAGATTTACTCACATAGGGCTGCACGTTTACGCGTGTGGCCTTTTTGTTGGTATGCGTGGAAGTCCTTTATATACGGGCATTTGGGGCACACAGAGGCTTTATACGTGCTCGTGATAGAACCGTATAGTAATGGTATTAGAACGGCCTTAAAAAGCGGTTTGAGGAGGAGGGATGAAAACGGGTAAAAATGGTGTTTTTTGGGGTAAGGATTACAATTAGGTTTATAGTTTAGGCTTACTTTTCCTAAAACTTAGGTTTACAAAACTCCTGCCAAGCCCCCCCCTGTGGGGATATAGCAACAATCCAAAAAATGGGGGATTGATACAAGAAACTGACACTTTGCCAACAACTTTTGAAAGCCTTTTTTTATCGTAACCCCCTATATATACAGGGGTTGAGGTCATTGATATGTGTGTTATTGTGGTGTTTGGGGAGGGGGACACCCCACAGGGGGGGACTATTTCGTGAACTTTCCACCCCTGATGATGCGGAGAAGTTCTACCCTGCGTTCGCAGTGTCCGACAAGTGGGCATTGGAAGCAAGCCTTTCTTTTTCAATAGTTAGTTGGCGGACTTGCTCCTTGAGCTGCCCTATTTCTTCTGCTTGTTCCTTAATGGTATCAAGCAATTCTTTAAGAAATGGGCTCTCATTTTGTGCTTTCTGCACAGGAATAGGTTTGGGTGTTGCTTTGCCTTTAGTAAAAACTGTAGTTATGGTATGTTCTCCATCCTCAGGTTCCCCCTCTTTCGGAGCTACTATTGTAAGATCCTTACGGATATTGATAAAATCACCTACAGGCTGGTTCTCTGTTCCAAAAAGAATCCACTCTGCTGATATGTTCGCATTTGCGCAAACCTTTCTTAGGACTTCATAAGAAGGGTTTCCTTTTCGCGTACCAACAATATTTTCAACTACAGTGGGACTTACTCCTACTGTTTTTGCAAATGCTCTTTTGTTATTATTAAATAGTACCTTAATAATTGTCTCGAACCTTTCATTTATGCTCATATTTTTATAATATTATCATTTGCGAACAAAATATTCGCCTTTTTATTTTGTTTATTCGCAAAAGCGTATTATCTTTGCAGCGTGTTCCTTTTGGAAGCGCGGCCAAATATACGAAAAAAGGTCGAGATTAAAGAATGGTTTAACAATTAAATGAGTGAGATTATGAAAAAGTACATTCACATTCAGAAAGCAGATCGCAAATTTCTTGCAGAAGCATTTGAGGTCACAGAGCGCACGATTTTCAACGCTACACACTTCGAGGATATGAACGAGGGTACTGACCTTATGAAGAAGATACGATCGCTTGCGTTGCAACGTGGAGGTATCGTGATGGTGAAGGCTCCGGAGATAGAGACATTGCATGATGCTGATGGTTATATGAGACAGTATTTCGGCGATGTGCTGCTGGAGTTCTCAAAGAAAGAGCCTGTGTGCGACGTGTACAAGCATGGCGAGAAGGTGCGCCATTACGACAACGTGATGACGACGATGACGACGATGACGACGATGACGATGATGAAGAGACTACTAAAACTCTTGAGATCGAAGAAGTATATGTTAGCATGGGTCAGCGTATCACAGAAGGTGAAGCCCTTTTTAAACTGACAGAAAGCTCAGTTTCTTCTGTTCAAAGGCTCCTTGAATCCAATCAGGCTGATGCCAAGATAGCTCTGGCTGAAGCCCAGGAAGAATATAATCTTGGAGTTTTGGAAGCTTCAAATACTGAGACTGAAACTAATGTTACAGCACAAAATGCACAGACTTTATATGATGCAACAGTTGATGAGCTTGAAGCACAGATTGCTGAGTATCAGGGTGATATAGAAGCTCTTACAGCAGAGATAGCCGCACTTCAGGAGGACCTTGAAGATGAAGAGCTTTTGGAGTCACTTGAGGATGCATATTGGGAGCTTGTTGCAGCTCAGAATATCTTTAATGATTCAGATGTACAGAACTTTGGTGCATATACTGCCAATAAGCAGGCTCTTGATGAAGCTCAGGCAGCTTATGATCAGATAAGTGATGAGATTGATTCTATGAAGCAGCAGATAGAGGATGATCAGGAGACTATAGAAGATGATCAGACTGCGATAGAACAGGCCAAGGCTTCACTTGAAGTTCTGACACAGGAAGCCTCCAACACTTATGAGTCATCTACACTTAATGGTGAGCTATCAGATGATGTATATTCCTATTCCATTAATTCTTTAGAAGAAGCAGTTACGGTTGCACAAAACGATCTTGACAGTGCACAGGAAGAGCTTGATGCCTTTAATGCCTTTGTCGGAGATGACGGAATAATATATGCAAATGGAAGCGGAATAGTTACAGCAGTTAACTATGAAGCAGGAGATGAGCTTAGTCAGACAGGTGCCATGATCACCTATACTACTGAAGATGCCTTTACAGTATCTATTGATATATCAGAAGAGGATATCACCTCAGTTTCTGTAGGAGACAGTGTAACACTTAAATTCTCTGCCTATGAAGATATGACCTGGGACGGATGCGTAAGTGCTATCACAACTTCTGTATCTGATAATCATTCAACTACAGTTAGTTATCCTGTAACTATTGATATCCTTGGAGATACCAGCACTTTATACGGCGGAATGACAGCTGATGTAACTTTCGTTACAGACTCTGTATCAGATGTTCTTTATGTATCAGAGCAGGCAGTCATATATGAAGATGACAAGGCTTATGTATATGTGATGTCCGGATCTGACTATGTGAAAAAAGAAATTACGGTAGGCTTTTCAAATGGCTCAGTAATAGAGGTTACAGACGGCCTTTCAGAAGGAGACACAGTTTATATTCAGAGTAAAGTCAGCGCAAGCCAGGAAGAACTCATGGATACTTCGACTGATTCAGATGATAGTACAAGCGAAGCATCAGGTGATACAAATAGTCAGGACAGCGGAGCCGTAAGCGGTATGCCTTCAGGCGATATGCCAGGTGGCGGTTCTATGCCAAGTGGCGGCGGAATGCCGGGAGGTAACTAAATCAAATGAATAAAAAAGATATTAAAAGTAGTAAAGTATCCGGGAAATTTAAGAAGGAAAAACATACATTTTTTTCCAAAAAGAAGGTAGTTATTACAGGCAGCGTTATAGCTGCAGGTCTTATAGGCGCTATTGTAGCAGTAAGAGTTAAAAATAGCGAAAACAGTGCAGAGCAGGCTGTCTATAAAGAAGAAACCGTAACCTACGGAACACTTACTGTAGGTGTGACTGAGTCAGGAAGTATAACGGTTGGAACATCGACTCAGACACTGGACATTGATATTAGTGAGTATACAGGTAGTACTGATTCCTTCTCACTTGGAGGAAATACCGGAATGATGGGGAATAGTAACAGCCAGACTACATCTTCTGATTCTGATGATGATACAAGAGTACTTGAAGTTGAAGAAATCTATGTATCAGTAGGACAGGAAATAGCAGAAGGAGATCAGATTGCAAAGCTTACAAGTGAAAGCGTTACAAGTATAAGGGCAGAACTTGAAGAAGATGTTGTATCTGCGCAGAATACCTATGATCAGGCACTTGCCGAGCAGGAATCTACAGATCTTTCTGCGGATTCTACATATAGTATCAACGAGATGTATGGAAGCTATGCCCAGAGCGAATATGATACAACAGTTCAAACTCTACAGGATGCTGTTGATGATGCGCAGGAAAGTCTTGATGAAGCTAATGAGACACTTTTAGAGTATCAGGAGGATCTTGAAGAAGATCAGGCTACGCTTAAGGAACTTGAAGCTCTTGTTACTAATGCTGAGTATACAGTCAATAACATTGATGTTGAAACAGCTCCTTATGCATGGACAGATGCAGAGAATATAAGAGAGGATGCACAGGAACTTTATGATTCATGTGAGGAAGAAATAGAAACTCTTACAGAATCCATAAGCGATCAGGAGACACTTATACAGGAGCTTACAATAGCTCTTGGTCAGGCGCAGGAAGCATATGAAGTAGGTGTAATAGAAGCTCAGGCTACTTATGATATACATACTCTTTATTATGACAATGCTGATGAGATCAAAGATGTAACTAAGGCTCAGACAGCTCTTGCAGTTGAGATGGCAGCAGATGATCTTGAAGAAGCCAAGGATAAGCTTGATGAGTTTGATGAGTATATCGTGGATGACGTAATAGTATCAGGATATAGCGGAGTTATATCAGAAATAGATATAGCAGCAGGAGATGAACTCTATTCAGATAGTAACATCCTTGTTGTTAATGACTATGACCAGGTTACTATAACAGTTGATGTGGACGAGGATGATATCGATTCAGCACAGCTTGGAGCAGAAGCTAATGTTTATATTGAGACATTCCCGGATGAAATATATAAGGCTACTGTAACAGATGTTGGAGATGCTACCTATGACAGCAGTACAGCGACAACTTCTTATGAGATTACTGTAACACTGGAAGGCGATGATCTGTCAGAACTATATACAGGTATGACTTCAGATGTAACCTTCATAACTACAGATACAGCAGATGTTCTCTATATTTCAAACAGAGCAATAACAAGAGAAAATGGTGTATCCACAGTTAAAGTCAAAGATGCAAATGGAAATATAAGTACCGTGGAAGTTGAGACCGGATTCTCAGACGGCAGCAGCGTTGAGATAAAGTCAGGTCTTTCTGAAGGAGACACAGTAATCATAGAGAGTACAGTAAATTAAAGGGTAGAGGAAGAAGAATATGAGAATATCTGAAATATTCAGACTGGTATGGCTCAATCTGTCACAGAACAAATCAAAAGTAATCCTCACCAGCTTTGGTATTGTAGTTGGTGCCGCCACGATAATGCTTGTTATAGCAATAGGTACAGGTGGTAAAGAGGATGTAGCAGAACAATTTAAAAACCTTAATGCCGGAGCTATAGACATAAGCTATGATGCCACAAGTTCTTCAAGCGAGCAGGAAGGCTTTGGAAACTTTGGCGGCGGAGGCGGCGGAATGCCAAGCGGCGGAGGCGGTGGAATGCCTGGTGGCGGAGGCTCAGGTTCACAGAACAAGAACACTGTAACTCTTACCGCAGATGATATGGAAGAGATCATGACCTTTGTCCCGGGACTTACATCAGGAACTATGTCTTATACAACATCAGCTACAGTTGATGGCGGAGAACTTGATGAATCGACAAGCTATACAATTGCAGGTGTTAAATACAACTATGCTGATATGTCTAACCTTGAGCTTGCCATAGGTTCTTTTATCGAAGAGGATGATGACACTTATAAGAACAAATACTGTGTGCTTGGCTATGACGTAGCCAAAGAGGTATTTGGAAGTGTCTATGATGCTTATGACGAGACAATCTATATAGATGACAGATCTTATACGGTAATAGGCATTCTGTCTGAGGTTGGAACAGTTGCTTCCGGAATAAGCCCTGACAGTGCGATATTTGTTCCTTATGAGACGGGAATCAAGTATCTTACAGGAACGCAGATCAGTCCTACCATTACCGTGATTGCAGAAGATACCAATCAGGTAGATACAATAAAGGCTAATATCGAGACTGTTCTTGCAGAGTCATATCCAAATGCGACATTTACGTTATCTGATGCAGGAACCAAGATGGAAGCTGCAAATCAGTCCAACAGAACACTTACCCTTCTCTTATATGCGATGGCAGCAATTGTATTTGTAGTCGGTGGTATAGGTATCATGAACGTATTGTTCGTATCTGTCAAAGAAAGAACCAATGAGATCGGTATCTTAAAGGCTATTGGCTGCAGTCAGAAGGATATTCTTTTGGAATTTTTGTTAGAAGCAAGCACTATATCCCTTATAGGTTCAATAGTGGGAGTTCTGTGTGCTGTAGGCATTACACCTATTATTGAAAGCTTCGATATGACGGTTTCGCTTTCTGTATTTGGAGCTGTCTTATCACTTGTGTTTGGTGTTTTTACTGGGACGGTATTTGGTTTTTATCCTGCCTATAAGGCTTCTATACTTGTACCTATTGTAGCTCTCAATCAGGAATAAATTACTTAGTAAAGGGATAAGAGATGGAAAAAGATACAAATAACAGTCGAAAAGCAAAAGAAACTTCAGAGGAGAAGAAAGCTCTTTTGACAGAAGATTCTGCACTTGGAGATATTGCATCTGACAAGATCTTCGAGGATGATCCGGAGCTTGCCAAGGAACTTGCAGAAGATAGAAAGATCCAGGAAAAGGCAAGGGAGTACAAGGCTCTTCAGGAAGCAAGAAAGAGGCGAAGAAGAAAGAGACTGCTTATAGCGCTTTTGGTCCTTGTAGCTATTGGAACCGCTTCATATTTGGGGTATGAGCATTATCAGAAGGTTCTTGCTGAGCAGAATTCTGAGGCGCAGGTAATAGCGCAGGAAGGACAGGAAATTGTATATGCTGAGATTGAAAGCATTGTGGGCAATAATATTTCGGTCAGCATTTTAAGTGAAGCAGGTAATAGTGCGGATAATGCGGATAATGCGGATAATGCGGATAATACGGATAATACGGATAATGCGGATAATACGGATAATGCGGATAATACGGATAATACTGATTCGGATTTAGAAGCTGAAGATCCTGCGGGTGCAGATTCATCAGAAAGTACGGAAGAACAGGATTCTGAAGGAAAAGAAGCTGGGCAGCAGGGTATGGACGAAGGGCCTGGAATGAATGGGGGTTCAGGTACTGATGTGGGTAGCACTGATGGCCCACAGATGGGCGGAGCTTCCGGACAGGATAATGGATCTTCAATGATGGCTATGGGAAGTCAGGATAGCGGTTCATCTTATGTAAGTACCGGCGAAACTGCTGAGTACCAGATACCTGTTGGAACCGTTATCATCACCAAGCTTGGAACCAGTGCTACATTCACATCTCTTTCTACGGGTGATGTCATAGCTATTGCTGTGGAAGAAGGAACAGATGTAATTGACAAAATTTGGATAGTAGAGTGAGGAACTTTCATGAGTATGATCAAGATGGTTAATATCTGCAAGGGTTTTGACCTTGGCGAAGACAAGGTGCAGATATTAAAGAATATAAACTTTAATGTAGAAAAGGGAGAGTTCGTTGCTATACTCGGACCTTCAGGATCTGGTAAAACAACTCTTATGAACATTATAGGATGCATGGATATCACTGATTCCGGAGAATATTATCTGGACGGACAGGCTGTTCATACAATGGAAGAGCAGGATCTTGGAGATATCAGGAACAAAGAGATCGGATTCATATTCCAGAACTACCAGCTTATTCCCACCTATAACATTCTGCAGAACATAATCATGCCTCTTATAGTAAGAGGTATGTCAACTCAGGAGGCTGAAGATAAGTGCATTGAGACAATAAAGCTCCTTGGACTTGATCACAGACTTCGTCATAAGCCCAATGAGCTTTCAGGTGGTCAGAAGCAGCGTGTGTCAATTGCAAGGGCACTTGTAGGTGAACCCGCTATTTTACTTGCGGATGAGCCTACGGGAGCGCTAGACAGATCAAGTGGTCAGGATGTACTAAAGCTCTTCAAGGACCTTAATGAGATGGGGCATACCATCGTAATGATCACTCATGACCTTAATGTCGCCAAGAACGCAACAAGAATCGTCCACATCATAGACGGCCAGTTATCCGAGGATTAATAATAAAACAGCTGCGAGACTGACATGCCCTTATAGGGAATCAGCCTGCAGCTGTTTTATTATCCTTTGGTTTTGTTTTATATGGTCGATTTAAATTTTAAAAATTAGGTTTTGTTTTATATGGTCGATTTAAATTTTAAAAATTAGGTTTTGTTTTATATGGTCGATTTTAATTTAAAAAAATTGGGTTAGTTTGATGACGCTTTCTTTATGGGAAGTACGTAATGATCGTCAGCAAAGATAAGCTGTCTTACCGGGTAAAGGGCATTTAAAAGGATCTCTCCAAAGATCATACATGTGATAACTTCGCCTGCACCTACTGTAAGCATCATGAAAGGTACAAGATCAGTCATTCCATAAGCGTATTTAAGTACGAAGGGAATTATAAGTGCATTGCTTATAACCGGAGGAACAGAACAGAGAAATCTGTGCTTTCTAAGAGCATAAGTTCCTATGCAGCCTATAAGTGTTGCAAGAGTTCCGAATACTACATCTGGAAGAGGATTGCCCATAAATATGTTGGATAACAGACATCCTATTGTTACTCCTGGAATTGCAGCCGGTGTAAAAAATGGAAGTATTGTCAGAGCTTCAGAGAATCTGCACTGAATTGCTCCGCTTGCAAGATCGAAGCCTTGCGCAAAAAGGGTTAGTACTACGTACAAAGCGGCAATAATACCTGCCTGTACGATAAACAGGGTTTTGTTATTCTTCATTTTTTTCTCCTTTAGTGAACGACCCCTATGTCGTGGTTGCGAGTGGGAAGGATTTAACACTCGTATATCAATGTTTCGCCCGTATTCGGGCAAGAATGCATGATAGCACGAAAACTAAAAGAATGCAAGTTTACAATATAACAACTTTAAATTAGCAATATAACGTCTTCAAATGCATTTCGTCGTATATTTTTGACGTTTCGTCGGATTTTGATATCATTTTCATACAGGTCAGTATAATAGCATTAGAAATTGCGTTTACAAATACTAACAAGGAGAAATGATATGTCTGTATATATATGGCCGGGAGAATTTATTAAAGAAGATTATTTACAGCTTTTTGAAGAGGGTATTGGAGAAGATACTACATATCAGGTTAGATCAGGTATAAGAAAAGGCAATATTCAAAAAGAGATCGTAGATGCGGTAAAAGAC
>NZ_JAILQF010000408.1 GCF_024699075.1 Butyrivibrio sp. | reverse complement strand
AAGGTGATCACTGACCGTGAAGCGCCGGTGTATGTATATTGTCTTAGAGGAACAAGAAGTCGCAGGGCTGTCAGCAAGATGAAAATGCTTGGCTACAAGAATGCCAAGAGTATAGGCGGGATTGCTTCCTATAAAGGAATGGTAGTGATGTGATCGTGATTATAATTTTTTAACATTACCTTATGCTATTATTCTCCAAGACTACACCTGAGTGAAGCCTTGGAGATTTCTATTTTGACATGATCATAGAATTAGTAATACTTCAGTTTTATTTGACGCGCGTCAAATAAATACCACTCATTTCGAATCCCAACTCCTCTTTTACATCCCCAGCTACATAAAATGTGTTAATATATCCTAGTATTCTGCGCAAATGATTTTAGATTAAATATAATATCATTTGACAGGGTACTGATATGGAGGAATTTTTTATGAGAAAGCATATTATTTGCGGAATAGCAACCTTGATTTTTATCCCTTTGTGGTATTACAAGACCACACCGGCTCTTAACATTCACAGCGAAGGGCTTTGGTTTTTTGCGATAACAGTTGCCATATTTTATGGTATGGTGGAGAGTATTTTAAATAGAAAAGAACAGGGCGGATTTCAAAAGAAACAGAATAATAGAAGATTTCGTGTTGCTTCTTACAAGCGCTCTAATGATAATTATGAAATGTCTTTAATAAAAGGCATGTTTAAAGTTAATGGATATATGGTGGCATTTGTGATATTTGTCCTGATGTTTGTTATATCTTTTTTTGCTGAAGACAAGATCTTTTTTTCCAAAAAATATAGTGAACTTATAACAGTAACTGAGTCTGATGTATCGGCAATTCCTTCTGTAGAAGGCACAAGCTCAATTGCGCTTATGGACACAAGTTCAGCAGAAAAGCTTGGTGACAGAGAGATAGGTGCATTATCAAATGTTGTCAGCCAGTATGATGTCGCAGGTTATACTCAGATTGACTATCAGGGAAGTCCTATTAAAGTTGCACCTCTTAGGTATGCAGGCTTTTTCAAATGGTTGAAGAATAAAGATGCAGGTATCCCCGGATATGTAACTGTTGATCCGGTCAAGATGGATGCTGATTATGTTGCTCTAGATGAAGGAATGAAATATGTTCCATCAGCACGCTTTAGCCAGAACTTAAAACGTCATGTAAGATTTGCTTATCCTACCACGATTTTTTCAAATGGTCATTTTGAGATAGATGAAGAGGGAACGCCTTGGTACGTATATTCTGTATACGAGCAGCAATTTGGACTATTTGATGGTAAGCAGGTAACTGGATGTATACTTGTTAATCCTTTTAATGGCGAAATGCAAAAGCTTAGTCTTGATGAGGTCCCGACATGGGTAGATGTCGTATTTGATGGAGATCTTATTTGCACGCAGTACAATTATTATGCTCAGCTTAAGGGCGGCTATTGGAATTCTAAATTTGGTCAGGTTGGCTGTAAGAAGGTTACTGAATCTTCAGATTCAGGTGCTGATTATGGATATGTGTCCAAAGATGGAGATATATGGATCTATACAGGTGTCACTTCTCTAAACTCAGACAGTTCCAATATAGGATTCATTCTTTCAAATGAGAGAACGGAAGAAACGCTGTTTATCCCATGCACGGGCGCTGATGAGTTTTCTGCTATGGCAGCAGCTGAGGGTGAAGTTCAGGAAAAAGGCTATGTTGCCTCCTTTCCATCACTTATTTTGGTAGATAATAATCCAACTTATATAATGGTTTTAAAAGATAATGCCGGTCTTGTTAAGATGTATGCTGCAGTTAATGTAGAGCAGTACAATTTGGTTGCAACTGCAACAAATCAGGAGGATTGCATTGCTAACTATAAGGCGCTTCTCAACGGAACATTATCAGTAGAGGAAGCAAATTCTGAGAATACAGAAGCTTCAGATACCAAACCAGTTTCCAAGGATCTATCTGATGCAGAGAGCAAAAAGATCACTGTTACTAAAAAGGAAAGTATTGTAGAAAGCGGTAATACCTATATTTATATCGTTGATGAAAATAACAATATCTACAAAGCGCTTTATGCAGACGTCATCGATATGATACTGGTTAATGTTGGAGATACTATTACTATTAAAACAGATGGTGAATATTTCACTATAGAGTAGGTATCATTTTCATGGTAAGAAAGCATTAATTGGATAAGTATATATGCAAAAAGTAAAAGATAACAATACAAAGAACATGACAACAGGGAACAGTATGAGTCAGATCGTACTGTTCTTTCTGCCACTTTTATGGGGCAATTTATTTCAGCAGGTATACAGTCTTGTTGACAGCATTATAGTAGGAAAGGGGATTTCAGATAAGGCTCTTGCTGCAGTTGGGGCATCTGGAACGCTCAACTTTCTGATACTTGGATTTGTAGTAGGTATGACCAGGGGCTTTGGAATCCTCTTTTCCCAGAGCTTTGGAAAAGAAGATTATGGGCTTCTAAGAGCGTATATTAGAGGCGCTAAGAGGCTTTGCATTACCATCTCTTTAATATTGACAGTTGTCTGTATCATAAGTCTTAAGAAGATCTTTGTGTTCATGCAGACACCTTCTGATATTATTAAAGATGCATACATCTATTTTGTTATCATTCTTGCAGGCATTGTGATAACTGTAATGAACAATCTGACTATTACAATCCTGCAGTCGCTTGGAGACAGCAAGACTCCCTTATCAGCAATGATCATATCATCACTTGCTAATATCGCGATGGATATTTTCTTTGTTATGGGGCTTAAGATAGGAGTTGCGGGCGCGGCTATTGCTACTGTTCTTGCTCAGGTTTTCTCATTTATATACTGCTTTTATAAGATCAGGAAGCTGGATATTTTTAATAAGAAGGACCGCCATGATTTAGGTGACTATACAGACGCAAATATAGGGCTTGATCTTGTGAAAATAGGTATTCCGGTGGCTTTTATGAATTCGATAACAGCGGCCGGTGGCCTTATACTTCAGTACTTTGTAAATCTTATGGGTAGCGGATATGTTGCAGCATATTCGGCGTGCATGAAGTTTGCTTCACTTTTTGAGCAGTTCGGCATGTCAGTTGGCCTTTCGATGATGACTTTTGTTGGGCAAAATATGGGCGCAGGTAAGTTCGACAGAATACGAAGGGGAGTAAGACAGGGACTCTTACTTTCTACTATTATTAATATACCTTTGGCTCTTTTGCAGATTCTTTTTCCAGAGCAGCTTGCAAGGATCTTTTTAAGTGATCCTGTGATCATCTCTTATTGCAAAGAATTTCTTCCTGTTCTTGGGATCAGCATCTTCGCGCTTGGATGGCTGTTTGTATATCGCTATTCAGTTCAGGGACTCGGCAATACATTTGTGCCTATGCTTTCAGGGGCTTTGGAAGTAATAATGCGTCTTAGTGTTTGCTTTATTATAGGTAGATACAGCTTCAGAGGTATTGCCTTGTCTGAAGTGTCAGCATGGATTGGGGCATTTGTGATGCTGATGATCACCTATTATGTGGTTATTGGGATTAAGGCCCGAAGTTCTCAAGAAAAGAATTATAATTAATTTGATCAGAAGGGAGAGCTGCCCAATTTGAAGTTGGAAATCCCAGGTATGTTGCTGGTATGTCAAAAACAAAGTCCAATTAACAATTTTGCACACCACCCGTGGGTGCTATAATATAAAGTAAGAATCTGAGAAAACTGGGACACTATAGGGACTTAGCTATAAGTTTAAGGGGTTTATTTCATGGACTATATTTTAAGTGACCTTAAGAATCACTTCAGTTATTCGTATATGACCAGCTCTGGTTATATTGCCATTAGCATCATGGTCATATTTTGTCTTTTGGTAGTACTCCTTATACCTGGGCGGAAATTTTCTGACAGGCTTCTTCTTACAATATTCTTTGGATTTATGTTTGGTGTATATTCACTGACGATTTTGATGCGAAGCTACCGGGTTGTATATAGATCGATAATATTACAACCATTCTATTGGTATACAACGCTTAAGCAGGCAGGAGATCCGAAACGTGCGTGGCTGGCATTTGAAAATCTTCTGATGCTCATGTTCCCTGCTTTTATTCTTGGTATAATACTTAGAAATCTTAAAACTGTAAAGAGAGTCCTCCTTATAACATTTATAATGGGAGCATTCTCATTAACAATAGAATATACCCAGCTTTGGTTTAATATTGGTGTATTTGAGATTGATGACTTTTTGTGCAATACGTTTGGAGCATTAATTGGAGCCTTGATAGCTGTGTGCTTTACAAAACTTCCATTCTTCAAAAAAGAGCTCAAGGGGCCTGCGTGAAGCTAAAAGAGTTTTAGTAAAAGAGAACTTTTTATACCTACATGATATTATAAACTCAAACTTCGCACTTTATAAACAATCTAAGATCCTTGCAAATTTGATATCTTGGGCAGTTAATAAAGGATTTTCGAGTTCTTTAAAAATCTTATTGAATTCAAGAGCTTGATAGATGGAGTTTTATATTCTTCTTGGGGTCCGCATGTTTGAGCGAAGCGAGTTTCGGACCCCTGAATATAAAACTCCAGATATCAAGCCTTGAATTATATGATTTTTAAGATAAGAAAATCATTTATTAACTGCCTAAGATAATCAAATTGCAAGGAAAGTTACGAATTTATATGTGCGAAGTTTGAGAAATAAGTATTGAAAGGATTTTGATCATATACATGAAATACGATTTTACAACTTTTCTTGAAAGAAGTGGCAGGGACTCACTTGCAATAGACAGTGTGGGCTCAAGCGATCTTAAGATTGCGCCCAAGGCGCCTGATAAGGGATATGACTTTATTCCTATGTGGGTTGCAGATATGAGTTTTCCCACATGCCCTTCTATTACAGATGCCATAATTGAAAGAGTAAGTCATCCTGCATTTGGCTATTATATGCCATCAGATAAGTATTATGATTCCATAATCAAGTGGCATACACAAAATCATGGATTTAAAGATCTTACAAGGGATAAAATAGGCTATGAAAATGGTGTACATGGTTGCTGCACATCAGTAATTCAGGTACTGTCACAGCCCGGAGACTTTATTCTCTTGCATTCTCCTGTATATGTTGGCTATAGATCAGATGTAGAAGGTCTTGGCAGGCGGAGTATCTATAGCCCTCTTGTTCGTGACAAGGACGGCATATGGCGTATGGACTATGAGGATATGGACAGGAAGCTCAAAAAGTACAATATCCATCTTTCTATTTTCTGTTCTCCTCACAATCCTTCAGGCAGGGTATGGGAGAAATGGGAGCTTGAGAAGGCTCTTGAAGTTTATGAGAGAAATGACTGTTATGTAATAAGTGATGAGATCTGGTGCGATATAGTAATGCCTGGATATAAGCACATTCCGCTTCTTATGATCAATGACTTTGCAAGAGAGCACGTAATAGGAGCTTATGCGCCAAGTAAGACCTTCAATCTTGCAGGTCTTATCGGAAGCTATCACATAATCTATTCCAAGTACCTTCGTGACAGGATCACTAAATACGGCGAGCTGACTCATTATAATGAGATGAATGTTCTGTCTATGCATGCTCTTATTGGTGCATATAGTGATGAAGGAAGAGCATGGAAAGAAGAGCTTTGCACTGTCATAGAAGATAACTGCAAGTGGGCAGTAGATTATATCAAGAAGAACTTTGAAGGCGTAGAAGTATCTATGCCGCAGGGAACTTACATGCTCTTTTTGGATTTTACCAATTATTGTGAGTCAAAGAATATAGGAATACAGGAAGTACTTGATGCTGGCTGGAGAGTTGGAGTTGGCTGGCAGGATGGAAGGCAGTTTGAAGGCCCTTGCCATATAAGAATGAATCTGGCTCTTCCAAAGTCTAAGGTTATGGAAGCTTTTGACAGGCTTCATAAATATGTCTTTTGTTAAAAAAGAATCAGTCAACAATAATAAGATAAATCCATAGACTTTAAACTTACAAAAAAAGCCTGTGGTTTTCCTATTAAAACCCGAAAGGATCATACTTATGACAATAGCCCTTATAATAGCCGGTGGTAGCGGCGAGAGGATGCATCAGGATATTCCTAAGCAGTTTCTCTCAATTAATGATAAGCCGGTAATAGTATATACTTTGGAAGCTTTTGAACATCATCCTGAAATAGATGAGATTGCAGTTGTCTGTATCGAAGGCTGGGACCAGGTTTTAAAGGCTTATGCAAGACAGTTTAATATTACTAAGCTTCGCACTATTGTTAAGGGCGGTGACTGCGGCCAGGCTTCTATCAGAAATGGTATATATGAACTTGAAAAG
>NZ_JAILQF010000403.1 GCF_024699075.1 Butyrivibrio sp. | reverse complement strand
TAATGTATCTTTTTCTATAGATGAAGGTGAGATGGTAGGTATCATGGGGCCTTCCGGTTCGGGTAAGTCAACGCTTCTATATACAGTATCCGGAATGGATAAGATGACAGCTGGCGAAGTGTCTTTTAACAACAAGAAGTTATCTGAACTTAATGAAAATGATATGGCAGATGTACGACTTGATGAGATGGGATTTATCTTCCAACAGATGTATATGATGAAGAATCTGTCTGTATTTGATAACATTATCCTTCCTGCGGTAAAATCAAAGAAGAATTCTGAAAGCAGGAAAGAAACTGAAAAAAGAGGCCGCGCCCTCATGAGAAAGCTTGGAATCGAGGGCATAGCTGATAATGACATCAATGAGGTTTCAGGTGGACAGCTGCAAAGGGCCTGCATCTGCAGAAGTATGATCAATAAGCCAAAGGTGATCTTTGCAGATGAGCCGACAGGAGCGCTTAACCGCACATCATCAGATGAAGTTATGACAGAGCTTGTAAAGCTCAATAACGAAGGAACTACAATAATGATGGTTACTCACGATGTTAAGGTGGCAGCTAAGTGTAGCAGAGTACTTTATATTGTTGATGGCAATATTAAAGGGGAATACAAGCTGGGGGCTTTTGACAGAAATGCAAAGCTTCGCGACCGCGAAATAGAATTAAATAACTGGCTTATGGAAATGGGATGGTAAAATGGTCGATATCCTCATAGTTGAAGACAATAAAGAATTAAGCGGGATGCTGGTAGATTTTCTGCGGGCGGAGGGGTATGTTGTCTCTGCCGCAGAAGATGGCAATAAGGCGCTGGACCTGTACGAAATGTACGGGGCGCGCCTTTTAATACTGGATATAATGCTCCCGGGGCTTGATGGAATGTATATTCTTAATAAAGTCAGAGAGAAGTCCAATACACCTGTAATAATGGTCAGCGCCAAGGTTGCCAAGGGCGATAAGCTTGAAGCAATTATATCCGGCGCTGATGACTATATAGAAAAGCCCTATGATATTGATATACTTATTGCCAAGATCAAGGGCATCTTTAAGAGAAGACTTGCAACAGATACTATTAGTGACGAAGATATTACTCTTGATATAGTTCAGGAGAAGATACTTAAGGACGGCGTAGCTCTAGAAGCTACAGTCAAAGAGTTTGAACTTATGAAGCTCTTTATGGAGAACAAAGGGCATACGCTTCAGAAACAGTATATATTCGATACCATCTGGGGGATGGATAGTGAATCAGATCTTCACACACTTGCAGTTCACATAAACAGACTAAGGGATAAGCTTGAAGAAAATCCAAAGAAACCTAAAAAGATAGTAACAGTCTGGGGAAAGGGTTACAGGTACGAGTGACTTGGCGACAAATATTGGAAGAGAAGAAAAAGATAATATAAAAGCTGCATATTTGAAATTGTGTATTTGGATAATTCTGATCCTTTTTGTTGTTATAGCTATTTCAGAATATTCTATGACGCAGAATTTTGATGATGCTGAGAATATCTATAAAGTTGAGATAAGCCGTGTGGAAAGGCAGCTTCATGAAGGAGAGCTGAATCCGGATCTTTCTGGTTATGAGACAATACTTAGTGTTACAAGTTATGATGAAAAACCTTCAAACACGGATAATACAGGAGCTAATGAAGAAGGAACATCTGATTTCTATAATTCAGAAAATGCCTATGTCATTAGAAATATAGATGGTAATCTTTATCGAATTGAATATGAAGTAGATAAAACAAAGGTACACAGGGACAGCATTCACAGGATGAATGTGATCCTTGTTTTTGTCGTTATAATGATACTCCTTATCATGGCTTATATATACTTTGTGATAATCCGTAATTTCTATAAACTAGCAGATTATCCCTATCAGCTTGCCAAGGGCAATCTTACAATTCCCTTAAAAGAAAACAGGAATCACTATTTTGGAAAGTTCATATGGGGACTTGATATGCTCCGCGAAAAACTTGAGCTGGAGAAACAAAAGAATCTTGAATTTCAGAAAGAAAAGAACCTGTTTCTTTTGTCTCTATCACATGACACCAAAACACCGCTTTCAGCAATCAAGCTTTATGCTGCTGCCATGAAGAAGAATCTTTATAAGGATGCTGAAAAGCAAAAAGAGATTGCAATCAAGATTGATGAAAAGTCGGATGAAATCGAGGGTTATATCTCAAAGATCATCTCATCATCAGGTGATGACTTCATGAATTTTGAAGTTAATAACAGTGAGTTTTATCTGTCTAATGTGATCAAAGATATTGAAAATTATTATAGAGATAAGTTTGAAGAAGTAGGAACAAGTTTTGTAATAGGTGACTATTGTGATATTCTAGTATACGGCGACCAGGGACGATTCGTCGAAGTTATGCAAAATCTTATGGAGAATGCCATTAAGTACGGGGACGGCGTTGAAGTAAGAATTGACTTTGCAGACGAAGACGGAGCAAGACTAATAACAGTATCAAATACAGGATGCGACCTTCCAGAGCAGGAAATGGAGCATATCTTCGATAGTTTCTACAGAGGATCCAATGTTGGGAACCGCCAGGGAAGCGGCCTGGGACTATATATTTGCAAGAAACTCATGAGCAAGATGAAGGGTGATATTTTCGCGGAAATGAATGAGAATGTTATGAAAGTAACACTGGTCTGTACAAAGTGTTAATAGAAATAATAAAAGGAATAATAGTTTTTAGGGGAAAATCAAAAATAATAATGAAGAAAAAGATATCGATTTTAGTATTAGCAATCATAGCGGCTACCGGATGTGCTCATCAAGATAATTATAGAGATGATAATTCTGATGTGGCATATAGTGAAAGTGATTCTGGCTCCGACTATAACATGGAGAAAGATAATAGATTAGAAACAAATTCAAGTAATGATGATTCTAATAGAACTATTATAAATGAGACTACGAAGTATACTTATACTGCTTATGGAGATGAGTACTGTACAGTTTCTCTTCGGGATAAAGTTTTGATCTTCCATCTGATACAATATTTGGTGATTCATTCCATACCTGTTTGTGTTATAGACCGCTTCGAGAAGGTTCATTTGATAGTACGGCTGATGCTTTTTTTGAATATTATGGTCTTCCGGGTGAATTGGTGCTTCAAAATGGTGATGTAAAAGAATATGTAAATAATCCGGACAGGGGAGCAACTATATATTATAACGGTTGGATAGAACAATTGCCGGAAAGCTTTTCTTTAGAAAGTTATACCTTTGATGATCTAAAGCAAAGGCAGGAAAAGTATAATATCAAGTGTGATTATATAGTTTTAAAAAGCAAATTTGAGCAATTTTCTTATAGTTATTTAAATTATCTTCACTATGAAAAATGGGAATATGAAGAGATCGGAGATGTTTTATTAAAAAACAGATCTGTTTATAGAAGAACAGAGAAAGAACAAGGAATAGTAAAGACAAATGAATATACCTTTAATGCTCAAGAAGGTGTACAGATAGAAAAAACAGATAAAGGGTATCGTATCACAGTTGATCCTTGGGCTAAAAATGTAGAATTTCAGCTTATGGTAAAGGCAGGTAATCCCATGCTTGATCATGAGTATAAAAGAGTTTGGGAGGATGGTACTGAGAGAAATTGCTATTGGGACGAATGTGATGAAGGCTTTAGATTAGAAGATAATAAAGGAGCAATTATGAGCTTTTCTAGTACTACAGAATTGATTATAAGATAGAAACGACAGTAATAAAATTCTTAATATGCAGATGTTATATTTCGTTTATTGGAAGAAGTAAAAGAATACGGTTCCGTAAAGGTCTATGCAATATATGAATCTGATACAGAGTATTTAGCGTGTGTATGCGATTTATATAACGAATGGGATCCATTCTTGACTGATTTTTCTTACGTTGCGATTGATAAAAATGATATTTCAAAACGACGAAAAGGCGATTTCGATGAAGAAATTTGGGAATCAAATAACAAGCCCAAAATAATTTATAAGGAGGCTTAGCGGTAATCCGCTAGGCTCCTTTTTATTGAACGTTTTTTCTCATTAGTGAGAAGTTTAGTAATAGTATTGTTTTTAAAGGACATAAAAAAATGGATCCGAAGATCCATCTGGAAGTATTATTTAGGCCATTCTTGCGAAGGCTGCAGTACATTTGTTGAAGATGTCATCAGCAAGTTCGTCAAGATTCTCATCTTCTTCTTTTACCATGTTGACGGATACTGTAGTTGTCTGAGTTGTTGCAGTCTGCATACTAAGAAGTCCGTTGATCACATCAACTGCCTTAGTGTAGTTGTCATCTGATAACATTTTGAGTTTTTGTAAAGTAGTTTCAAGTGCCTGCATTGCTTAAAAAATCCTTTCGTATATCATCCTTAGTAGAAATTCAACTTTTATATCATAGACCTTAGAAATGCGCATTTCAAGCTAAAACTTTTATTCGAGCAGGCGTTGACGGCATTTGGAATATGGAGCTTTTGAGACCTTTTTTATAGCATTTTGGCTTTGGGTCAATTAAGAGATTTTTCGAAAAAAGAGTTGCAAATCGGATGAAAAAGTGATACATTAAATACAACATATGAACAAATGCTCATATGTTTTAAAAACACAAGAAAGCCTTTTGGGCAGAAAGAGGAATGATATGAAGAAAACTTATGTTATCGATGTTGATTGCGCTAACTGTGCAGCTAAGATGGAAGATGCAGCTAAGAAGACAGAGGGTGTTAAGGATGCAGTTGTAAACTTCATGGCTCTTAAGATGAAGGTAGAGTTTGAAGAGGGAGCTGATCCTAATGAAGTAATGCCCAATGTACTTAAGAATTGTAAGAAGGTTGAATCAGACTGCGATATCACATTCTGATAGATGACATGAAAGATATAAAGACATAAAGACATATATGTTTATAGCAAGAAGGAAATATTATGAACAAGAAACAGAAAAAGACACTTATAAGGATAATAATAGCTGCAGTACTTATGATCCTTGGAATATTCATTCCGCTTAAGGGCATAGCACTGTTTATATATTATCTTATCCCTTATTTTGTCATAGGATATGATGTCCTTATAAAAGCGGGAAAGGGTGTTATCAATCGTCAGCCTTTTGATGAATGCTTCCTTATGGCAGTAGCAACAATTGGTGCTATTGTGGTAGCTATTTTAGGAAAGGGCGAATATACTGAAGCAATTGCTGTTATGCTCTTTTACCAGATAGGAGAGTGGTTCCAGAGTGTTGCTGTAGGAAAGTCAAGACGTAATATTTCAGATCTTATGGATATAAGGCCTGACTATGCCAATATAGAAAATGAAGATGGAAGTATTGAAAAGGTAGACCCTGACGATGTTAAAGTTGGAACAATAATTGTAGTAGAGCCTGGCGAGAAGATCCCGATTGATGGAATTATAGAATCCGGAAGATCGACTCTTAATACAAGTGCTCTTACGGGCGAAAGTATACCAAGAGATGTAGAAGAGTCAGATGAAGTTTTAAGTGGCTGCATCAATATGTCAGGTCAGCTTAAGATAAGAACCACTAAGGAATTTGACGAGTCTACAGCTTCTAAGATCCTTGATCTTGTAGAGAATGCAAGTTCCAGAAAGTCAAGATCAGAGAAGTTTATAACCAAGTTTGCAAGAGTCTATACTCCGCTTGTTGTATACAGCGCGCTGATACTTGCCTTTATTCCTCCTCTTGTAAGACTTATTTTTATGGGACTTGATCCTATGTGGCCTGAATGGATATACAGAGCGCTTATATTCCTTGTTATAAGCTGTCCTTGCGCTCTTGTTGTTAGTATACCTCTTAGCTTTTTTGCAGGACTTGGCGGCTCCAGCAGAGAAGGTATACTTATTAAAGGCTCCAATTATATGGAGATGTTGTCTCAGGTCAAAACTGTCGTATTCGATAAGACAGGAACACTTACCAAAGGCGTATTTGAAGTAAATGGAATCCATCATTCTGCAATGCAGGATAAGGAACTGTTATATTATGCAGCTCATGTTGAAAGCTCTTCATCTCATCCTATAAGTAAGAGTCTTCAGAAGGCTTATGGAGATACAGTAGACAGAAAGCTTGTAACTGATATCAAAGAGATAAGCGGTAAAGGTGTTACCGGAATTGTAGATGGCAAAAGAGTTGCAGCAGGTAATGAAAAGCTTATGAAAGAGCTTGGAATAGACTTTATTCCATGTCATCATACAGGTACTATTGTTCATGTGGCAATAGATAATAAATATGCCGGTCACATTTTGATCTCAGATGTAGTAAAAGCTGAATCAGACGATGCAGTCAAAAAACTTAAGTCATGTGGCATCAAAAAGACTATAATGTTAAGTGGTGATGCAAGGGCTGTTGCTAATGAAGTTGCGAAAAGCCTTAGCCTTGATGAAGTACGAAGCGAACTTCTACCAGGGGATAAGGTACTTGAGATTGAACGCATCATTAATGAAAATGGTAAAGAGGGAAAAGTTGCTTTCGTTGGAGACGGAATCAATGATGCCCCTGTACTTTCAAGAGCAGATATAGGTATCGCCATGGGAGCTCTTGGATCAGATGCAGCTATAGAAGCAGCAGATGTTGTACTTATGAACGATGATCCAAGGCTTATATCAAAAGCAATAAAAATATCGCGTAAGTGTATGCGTATTGTTTATGAAAATATTGCATTTGCAATAGGCGTTAAGTTTATCTGTCTGATACTTGGAGCAGTTGGACTTGCAAATATGTGGCTTGCAGTATTTGCAGACGTAGGTGTTCTTATAATAGCTGTTATAAATGCAATAAGAGCCCTTTTTGTCAAAAAACTTTAAAGAAATTAAAAGCAGCAATTTACAAGAAATAGAAATGGAGCAGTAATATGGCAGAACATTTTAAAATACCAAAGAGCATAAATGCAGATGATGAAAAGCTTATAGATCTTGCGGATCTTTTTAAAGCCTATGGAGATGTAACAAGACTTCGTATTATGTTCAGGCTCTCAGAAGGTGAATGCTATGTAACAGACCTTGCTGAAGATCTTGGTATGACGCAGTCTGCCATATCTCACCAGCTCAAAATGTTAAGGCAGGCTAAGCTTGTTGGAGCAAGACGTGAAGGAAGAAATATAATCTACAGCCTTGCTGATGAACATGTAAGTACCATCATCTCACAGGGCTGGGATCATATTAATGAATGATAAGGCATACTACTAAAGCACATATAGTGCCTGTTATAACGCCGGCGACTATCTCCGGAAAGGTATGTCCCATCTTTTCATCAAGAATTTTTTCGTAAAGAGGTTCTTTATTTTCAGCAAGATCTCGTTCTCTGAGTTTGTTGAGAATATAGGCCTCTTTTCCTGTTGTAAGTCTAACGCCCATTGCATCATACATAACGACCATTGCAAAAAAGAATGCTATCACAAATTCAAAAGATGATACGCCGTATACTATAGCGCTTGATACGAAAAGCCCTGTTACCATAGAAGAATGGGTGCTTGGCATTCCGCCTCCGCCTACAAGACGCTTAACGCTAAAGCCGTCTTTAACAGAGTCTATTATGACTTTTACAACCTGAGCTATGAACCAGCCCAAGGCGGCAGATACAAATACTTTATTGTTTAAAAGGTCTGTTAGAAATGAAATCATGATACCTCTCCTATAATACTTATTGTATATAAAATTACTTTACTACTTAGATATGATAACACATTAAAAATCAAGAGCAAAAAACGTTTTTACGTATATTTGTGAAAAGTGTTTAAAAGAATCGTATCAGTATACATAAAAAAATTAATTTTGCGCGACAAAGTAGCTTAAAATCTGGAAAACTACATTTTGTAGAAAAATAAGTGGTGCAAATACAAGATATAGTGGTATAATTTTTCTTGAGGGATAAATCTGTTTTTTTCACTAAATACCAAAAATATATGAGACTAGCTGGAACGATTAAACATTCAATGGTTAATGGACCTGGTATACGGTTTGTGGTTTTCTTTCAGGGGTGCACTCATCACTGCCCTTATTGTCAGAATATGGACACCTGGGATCCTTGCGGGGGAGAAGCTGTAGAACCAGAGTCGCTTACCATGATGATCAAAAATACAAAGCTTCTTGATGGAGTTACGCTATCGGGCGGAGATCCATTTATGCAGCCATATGATGCGGCATTTATAGCTAAGGAATGTCATAACATGGGACTTTCCGTATGGTGCTATACAGGCTATACATATGAGCAGATCATAGATGGAATGGCACCAGAAGGAGCTATAGAACTTTTAAAACAGACAGATGTTCTTGTAGATGGGAGGTTTGAGATAGACCTTAAATCCGAAGATTGTCTGTACAGGGGTAGTACTAACCAAAGGCTTATAGATGTAAAAGAAACGATGGCAAATGGACACGTATGTGATTGGAAGCTAACGGACTGACAGAGAGATCATGTTGTATGAAGATTTTTTCTGACTTTCCGGTCGTAATAGTATAAGGGGGTTTACAATGATTAACACTATCGTAAAGCGTGACGGTACACAGGTTAGATTTGATGAAGGTAAGATCACGGCAGCTATGCAGAAGGCTCTTGAATCTGTTAAGGCACAGTATTCTGACAAGGATCTAAAGACACTTACAGGGGCAGCAGTGGTGGATCTGTATGTTAACTGTGCAGACAAGGATCTTCGCGTTACTGTTGAGCAGGCTCAGGATGCAGCAGAAGCAGCTCTTATGAAGGGCGGATATTATACTGCAGCAAGATCTTTTATCCTGTACAGACAGACTCACAAGGTTATAAGAGGTATAACCAAAGAGGTCAAGAACTTTGCAGTTGGTATGGTTGATGGATCACTTGGAAGTGCTGATGACGCAAGTGATGATGATCCCTGCCAGGCTATGGACATTATCAAGAATCAGAATGCTTCTACAGCAGGAGGCACAATGGGTGCTGCTATCCTTGCTGAATCAGAAGCTATCACCAAGATGTGGTGGGAGAATATATATGATCCTGAAATAAGAGCACTCTGTCAGGTAGATGGCGGTAATGGTGAAATATATATTCATGATATGGGTATGGCAGCAGGATACTGCGCAGGATGGTCTCTTAAGGATCTTCTTAAGAGCGGCCTTGGCGGTGTTCCCAACAAGATTGCATCAAGCCCTGCATCACACTTATCTACTGCAGTTATGCAGCTTGTTAATTTCCTTGGTATCATGCAGAACGAATGGGCAGGTGCTCAGGCAGTATCATCTTTTGATACATATCTTGCACCTTTTGTTAAGGCTGACAATCTTACTTATCAGGAAGTTAAGCAGTGCATGCAGTCATTTGTATTTGGTGCTAACGTATCCAGCAGATGGGGAAGCCAGTGTCCATTTTCTAATATAACTCTGGACTGGACTGTTCCTGAGGATATGGCTCCTCAAAAGGCTATAGTTGGTGGCAAGGAGCAGGACTTCACATATGGTGATTGTAAGCGCGAAATGGATATGATCAACAAGGCTTTCCTTGAAGTCATGATAGCCGGTGATGCTAATGGAAGAGGCTTCCAGTATCCTATCCCTACTTATTCGATCACTAAGGATTTCGACTGGTCAGATACAGAGAACAACAGACTTTTGTTCGAGATGGCTGCCAAGTATGGCACACCTTATTTTTCCAATTATATTAATTCAGATATGAAGCCATCTGATGTAAGATCTATGTGCTGCAGACTCCGCCTTGATCTTAGAGAACTCAGAAAACAAAATGGTGGTAACTTTGGTGCCGGTGAAAACACAGGTTCTATTGGTGTTGTAACAATAAATCTTCCACACATTGCATATATTTCTGCAAGCGAGGAGGATTTCTACAAGGAACTTGAGTATGCAATGAATATTGCTGCAAGATCACTTGATATCAAGAGAAGAGTTGTAACCCAGTATCTTAATAAGGGAGCATATCCTTATACAAAGGTATATCTTAAGGCAGGATTCAAGAATCACTTCTCAACAATAGGTCTTGTAGGAATGAATGAGACATGTCTTAATGCAAGATGGATTGGCGAGGATCTTACATCTGAGAAGTCTCTTAAATGGGCAGGAGAAGTTCTTGATTTTATGAGAAATAAGCTTTCTGATTATCAGGAACAGTACGGATGCCTCTTCAATCTTGAGGCTACACCTGCTGAGTCAACCTGCTATACACTGGCTCGTATGGATAGAAGAAATTATCCTGATATAATTACAGCCGGAAGAAGCGGCGAAACACCGTATTATACCAATTCTTCACATCTGCCGGTTGGATCAGTTGATGATATCTTTGATGCACTTGATAAAGAAGATGACCTTCAGTGCAAGTATACAAGCGGAACTGTATTCCATGCATTCCTTGGAGAAAGACTTCCTGATTGGACACAGGCAGCAAAATCTGTCAGGACAATTGCTGAAAATTACAGGCTTCCTTACTTTACTCTGTCTCCTACATATTCAATCTGCGAAGATCATGGATATATTAATGGCGAAACAAGTATATGTCCTGTATGTGGTGGCAAAGCTGAGACATATTCAAGGATCACAGGCTATTATCGTCCTGTAAGCAACTGGAATGCTGGTAAAGCTCAGGAATTTGAAGACAGAAGAACCTATAACATGACACGAATCGTAAGTAAGAGTGCTTCCGAGATAATAAACCTTGTTGATAAGAACAAGGAAGAGACTATGAATGCTATCGAGAAGGAATTTGAGCAGGCTAAAGTTGCCAGAGAAAATTATGCTTCTGCATTTGAAAATGTATCATTTTCAAATACGACACCTGATAGCAATATGAAATCTGAGACAGTTTTGGAGATCATAGATGAAAACAATGATGAACCGGGAATGAATGTATCAGATGATCAGATCACACTTCTTACTACAAGTGACTGTCCAAGATGTCGTATGGCCAAAGAGGCTCTGGACAAAAAGAATGTATCATACCAGGTTATAAGCGCCATGGATCAGGAAGGACATGACCTTGCAGTCAAATATGGTATTATGACAGCGCCTGCAATGTTTATTGATTGTGAGAATTCCGAAAGGATCATTACTGATTTTAATGAGATCATGAAGTTCATTAAAATGATAGATAGCACAAGCAGAAGTGAAGTTGTAGGGGCAAGGTAAATAATCTCATTCATGTGGTGGCAAAAGGAACTTTTGATACCTTCGTCATAATATGAAAAAGCTTTATTGTATTACATATATGCGCATAAAAATTATAGCAATATAAATATACAGGACTGGTGACAAAGTGCATCAGTCCTGTATAATTGTAGGGAAATATAAAGTATTCTGCTGGATATTTAAAATATTTACAAATAAGTAAGAGGAAAAGCCCATGGTTTTAACCGCGGGAGCATGTCAAAGAGGTGTGTTTTGTTAATAGTGCATATCGATGATTTAGATGATAAGCGTTTATCAGTATATAAGGATCTAAATGAATCACAGCTTCGCCACTACTATGAACCGGATGGCGGAGTTTTTATTGCAGAGAGCCTTAAGGTTATAGAAAGAGCTTTTAATTTTGGGTGCAGACCAATATCTGTTCTTGTGGAAAAAGAAAAGCTTGATAATAAAGAATATAAAAGAGTTATTGAAAATCTATCAGGCGCTTATTCTTATGAAGTTGCAAAAGAGAATTCTGAAGATGATCATAAGAATATAGATAATGATAAATATGATAAATGTTCAGAAGTTCCGGTATATGTAGCAGAGCATGACAGGCTTTCCGGGATCACGGGCTATAATCTTACAGGCGGGATCTTATCTGTCATGAGAAGACCGGATCTAAAAAAAGATATCGATATAATCGAAGGCTGCAGGAGAATAGCGATTCTTGATACAGTATTAAATCCTACGAATATAGGTGCCATATTCAGAAGCGCTGCGGCTTTTAATGTAGAAGCAATTCTTCTTACAAAAGGGTGTTGTGATCCGCTTTCAAGAAGGGCGATAAGAGTCAGTATGGGTAACGTATTTCAAATACCCTGGACTTATCTG
>NZ_JAILQF010000395.1 GCF_024699075.1 Butyrivibrio sp. | reverse complement strand
AAGTATCACCGTTAGATTCTATGCTGACAACTGAAGGCGTAAGATATTCCCCGAGTGAATTTTTAATAATCTTAATGCCTTCATCTGTCCATGCACTGACCAGTGAATTGGTCGTACCTAAGTCAATTCCGATAATCATATTTTTCTCCTATCTATACCATCAGTATCCGTATTATCATTTGTACTACCAGCTTCTGATGATTCATTCTCGTTCACTTCTATACTAGAAGCATCGCTACTACTATTTGAATTATCACTTATATTCTCTTCTTTATTGGAAGATTTATTCTGTAAATCCATTGATTCTTCTTTAATAGATTTAGTAGATTTATTTCCGACATCCGATAAATTAAAAGTTGTTCCACATCCTGTACACAATAACGATACTACCAACATTATAGATAGAGTCCTCTTTTTCATATCGTTCCTTTCTTTTTTTGACATAAGCACTTATGTGCGTATTATCTTGCATGCCAACCTGAAAAACAACCTGTATCAAATTCCCACTTCTTACGCCCGCTTTGCGTCCTACCGTCACCGGAAGTTTGCCCTTGTCTTTATGTAAAATCAAAAACTTAATGCCATTATACATATTTTTTTGGCTTGCGGTTAAAAATCCGACGAAACGACAAAAATATGCGACGAAATTCATTTTGGGCAAAAAAAGAGGCAATGCCAGATTTAAATGACATTACCTCTTATATTTCCATTTATCTATAATTACCATTCCTGATACGTTATCTCTGCTGCAGCTGCCTCTGTCTTTTCACGCCACTCAGTTTCTTCTTGTTCAGTCATGACACGAAAGTTATAACCATTTTCTTTGTAGTATTGCTCGACAGATCCCAGACCCGCGAACTGTATTGCACTTTGGCCTTAAAAAATGTATTATTATGATGTAATTTAGTCTTAAAAAATGTATATACGATATACTTTTAGCCCTTAAAAAATGTATATAAACCCCAAAATCAGGTCTTAAAAAATGTAACATTTACCTCGGAGGTCGCATAAATGCAACGTTTTGCAATGAAAAAACTAGAAGCATGGAAAAACGATGATAATCGTAAACCTTTAGTAATAATGGGTGCTCGTCAGGTAGGAAAAACCTGGCTCATGAAAGAATTCGGAAGGTTATATTATAAAAAAGTTGCCTATATCTCTTTTTATAACAATGAGGCAATGAAGCATGTATTTGAACAGGATTATGATATAAATCGAATCGTTTCAGCTATTACTATCGAAGTTGGCTTTACTATTTCATCAGAGGATACTCTAATTATATTTGATGAAATCCAAAATGCCCCTAAAGCATTTGAATCTCTCAAATACTTCTACGAGGATGCGCCTGAATACCACATTATGGTTGCCGGATCTTTATTAGGTGTAGCGCTACATGAAGGAATCTCATATCCTGTAGGCAAAGTAACGACTCTCAACCTATACCCTCTCAATTTCCGCGAATTCTTACATGCTGTAGGTGAAAAGGGACTGGCTGATGCATTAGAAACAAAAGACTATGACTTAATAGATAGCTTTTCAGAGAAATACATCTATCATCTAAAAAATTATTTTTATGTAGGTGGAATGCCTGAAGTTGTTAGTAAATTCATAAATAATAATGATTATATTGCAGCTAGAGAAATACAAAAAGAAATTGTTCTTCAATATAAAGGAGATTTTGGCAAGCATATCTCTCCCAACGAACTTCCAAGAATAAATATGGTATGGGATTCTATCCCTATGCAGTTAGCAAAAGAAAATAAGAAATTCTTTTTTGGACAAATCAAAAAAGGCGCCCGTAGTGCAGAATTTGAAAAAGCAATTCAATGGTTAGTTGATAGCGGCTTAGTATATCGCGTTCATAAAGTTAAAGAACCACACATTCCACTCTCAGCCTACAAAGAATTATCCTTCTTCAAGCTATTCTTCGTTGACATAGGATTGCTTGGTGCAATGAGCGAATTGGATTTACATTCTGTAATTGAAGGAAACAGGTTATTTGTGGAGTTTAAAGGTGCTCTTACAGAACAATATGTTCTCCAGCAGATCATGAGCGATACAACCTATACTCCATATTACTACGGAACAGCATCTGCAACTTTTGAGCAGGATTTCCTCATTCAAAAAGGAATGGATGCCGTACCAATAGAAGTGAAAGCCGAAACCAACATTCATTCTAAGAGTCTGAAGGCTTTTTATGATAAGTTCCATCCGAGTATTTCCATCCGCTTATCTCTTCTAAACTACAAGGAACAAGATTGGCTGGTTAACATTCCTTTATACGCTGTTAGCAATATGTGACCAAAAATGTTTAAGGGGGTGATGCTTAGCACCATCCCCTTATTTTTATAAATCATTAAACTCATCCTGATGATCCAGAATATAACTTATAGCATTATCTGCCGTCATATCACTGACATTTTCGCTTAGCCACTTGGTCACTTCCGCTTTAGGTTCAGTATAGCCCTCGCTCCATTGATTTACATAACCCTTACACAATACAGCAACAGAATCATCTCCATCTGACAAGATAACGATCATATCTGCAACTCCATCGTCATCCACATCACAGAATTCAACCTCTACCACATCGCTGTACTGCTCTATATTTATATCTTCAGAATCTCTAAACCTAGGATGCGCAACACAAGTAACAACATTATCCACAATGATCTCGATATCCGGTCCCTTGTCTGAATCGACAACCGCACAAGTGATCGTACCAGTATTCTGGTATATCGCAGCATCTATTACCTTTACAGCATTCTCTTCCCATAGTTCACGATTGGAAAAAAATCTGTATGGATTATCAGAATCTCCCGTTACCTCTATTGTGAGACGCCTGTTATTGGTTTGGAATCCAACATGGAAAATGATCTGGAGCACATCTCCATTTCGTACTCCCGCCTCACACCTTACATCTTTCATATAGCAATCACTTACTTGTGAAAAGAAAATATCGTATTCTTCTACATATACAAAATCCGATACTAATGAAGCATCAAAATCAGTTATGCCTGTTTTATCTTCCACAAATGCTCTGACATCTTCTCCTGATAAAGCTATGAGATCATATTCTACAGCATCAAATTCATCACTTGCTTCAAGATAAGCGTCTACTGCTTCCTGGGAATAATCGCAGTTTTCAATGCCTGCTCCATAAGCCAAAACATCTCCCCAGTCAATCTGGTCTGCATTTTTGTATGATGCAAGAGTAAAACCATAATTATCTA
>NZ_JAILQF010000311.1 GCF_024699075.1 Butyrivibrio sp. | reverse complement strand
GCTGATGAACTCCATAAGAGAGTCATAGGTCAGGACGAAGCTGTTACAAAGGTTTCAGAAGCTATTATGAGATCAAAAGCAGGTATCAAGGACCCTTCAAAGCCTATAGGATCATTCCTTTTCCTTGGACCTACAGGTGTTGGTAAGACAGAACTTGCAAAGTCACTTGCAGCATCACTTTTTGATGATGAAAACAATATAGTCAGAATTGATATGAGTGAGTATATGGAGAAATACTCAGTGTCAAGGCTTATAGGAGCACCTCCCGGATATGTAGGCTATGAAGAGGGTGGTCAGCTCACTGAAGCTGTCAGAAGAAAGCCTTTCTCTGTAGTACTTTTTGATGAGATTGAGAAGGCTCACCCTGATGTATTTAACGTAATGCTTCAGATACTTGATGATGGCCGTGTAACTGACTCTCAGGGACGAACTGTGGATTTTAAGAATACTATTCTTATAATGACCTCAAACCTTGGCGCACAGAGCCTTTTGGAGGGTATCAGAGATGATGGTACCATAGAAGAAAGTGTCCAAAATGAAGTTATGGACGAGCTTCATATGCATTTCCGTCCTGAGTTTTTGAACAGACTTGATGAGATCATAATGTTCAGACCTCTGACAAGAGACAATGTCTTTAACATAGTAGATCTTATAGTGAGCGATCTTAATACAAGACTTGAAGAAAGAGAGATCAGCATAAAGCTTACAGATGCTGCCAAAAAGCTCATTACAGATGAAGCATATGATAAGAACTTTGGAGCAAGACCTCTTAAAAGATTTATTCAAAAGCATGTTGAAACTATGTCAGCAAAGCTTATACTTGAAGATAAGGTAAGACCTGAAGATGTGATAACATTTGATGTATCAGATGGTCACCTTGTAGCAGAAGCTGGCAGGAATTAATTCGTTTAGCTGCCGGCAATATTGCCGGCAGTTTTTTTAGGAGGTGTAATATGGCACTTGAAAATATCCCAAAGGATCCCATTATGCTCATGTCTTTTATGAATATGAAATTAAGAGACAGATATTCATCTTTGGAAGTACTGGCTGATGATATGGAAATAAATGAAGCCGAGCTAAGGGAAATTGAAGAAAAACTTGAAAATGCAGGATTTAAGTATGATAAAGAGAGGAATCAGTTCGTATAAGATTAAAACATAAAAAGGAAGGTCTCTAAGACCTTCCTTCAAAAAATGCATCAATTTGTGCTATAAGTTCTTCCGGCGGCATGGACTTAAGCAGGTATTTCTCGGGCTTTAAGGCTGCTACCTTAAGGACTGAGAGTTTATCGCTTTTAGCTGTCAGGAACATTACAGGAATGCTCTTAGTAGTAGGATCATTACGAAGCATTGCAAATACCTGAGGGCCTGATACAACAGGCATCATATAATCAAGTAGAATGAGATCCACCCTGTTATTGGCAAGGAAGGTAATTGCATTCATTCCTGAATTGGCAATATAAACATCATATTTGGTTGAAAGCCATTCCTTTATCGTTCTGAGCATTACTCCATCATCATCTACTACAAGAATTTTCTTCTTGTTAGAACCCTGATTCATAAGAGAATATACAACGATATCATTCATGGCACTTGCAAGCATTTTAACGTTAAGTGGACGTTCAAACTTGCGGGTGATCTTTGCTTCCGGTATTACTTCGAATGCAGCATTGAATTCATCGTTGTTGCCTATAAGGAATAGCTTAATATGGTCAGTGTCAATCAGCTCGCCAAGAGCTTCCATTATATCTACTGGAACCGGCTCTTCAAGATACATGATGTAAAGAGGAGAGCGACCTGTAGTGGCCCTTATCATACTGACCTCAGGATTGACTCCTATTACCTCATAACCTTCTGCTTCAAGCCCTTTGACAACTGCTTTAACCATGAACTTTTTGGAATCACCTATAAGAATAGCTTTCTTTTCCATGGAAGTGTTTCCTTTCAGATCGGGCAAAATAGCTATTTTATAAATATAATATTGTAACTATATTCTATGATACCATATTTTGACATTATAATGACGCTATTTTGCTATTTTTGTAAAATCTTAAGAATTCCGTCGCGGTTAGCTGCTGCGAGCATTATCTGCAGCTTATCCAGTAATTCTTTTGAAGAATCAGGAATTGTATAGTTTTCATATAGTTCAGCTATTGCTGCGTCGGCACTGTCAAAATCAAATGCCTCAACAAGCTCTCTTATTCCTGCTTTATATTCTTCAAGTTCTTTTTCTGAAATAGGTGGAAGATCTTTGCCTGTAGCCTTATCATCTTCAAATAATATAGGCCCGAGTTTATCTCTGTATCCATAGAACAGGGCCAGAAGAAGAGGAGTTCTTGCTTCTATTTCTGCAGCATTCTTTTCATCTCCGCACTTTTCCAGATATTCAGCATCCTTTGAAAGTTTTATTGCTCCTATAAGTCTTGAAGAACTCTTTAGAGAATGTACCTGAATAGTATAGTTTTCATAATCCTTGTTCTGAGCATATTCTTCTATGAGTTTTCCTTTTTCTGCCATCGAAGAATAGAAATCTTTGATAACCTTTTGAAGTATTTCAGGACTTCCACAGTTCTTTATTGCAATTTCAATATCTATTCCCGCTGAAGCTCCAAGACTCTTAAGTTCGCTATGAAGATATTTTTTGCCACCGATCACTACATAGTCTTCCTGATTGAGTTCTGCCATCTTGACAGGGTCCTTTGGCATATTGCTTATATCGGCAGCAAATTCGGGTGTCCCGAACATGTGTACGTATTCTCTTGGAAGATAATCTATCAGCATTTTTTCAAGCTTTAAGGTATCTACAGGTTTTGAAAGATAATCTGAGAATCCTGCTTCAAGATATTCTTCCCTTGCTCCTGCTATGGCATTAGCTGTAAGAGCTATGCAGGGAGCATTTATGGACAGGTTTTCTTTTCCCATTGTCTTTAGTCTGTGAAGGGTCTCGATTCCGTCCATATCAGGCATTCTGTGATCGACAAATATGATGTCGTAGGCGTTTTCCTTGACCATATCCAGGCATTTTTGACCGGAATCTGCAGTATCTACCACTATCTGAGTTTCTTTTAGAAGACCTACGATTACAGTCAGATTCATTGCGGTATCGTCTACAACGAGTATCCTTGCATCAGGAGCATGGAATGCCGTGCGGTATTTTTCGTGTGACGACATGCTCTTTCTTAAGGCCTGGGTTATATCTCCTACAGGTTCTCTTGATATTACTCTTTGTTTTATGGCAAAAAAGAATTCGCTGCCCTTGCCATATTCGCTTGCTACCTCCATATGAGACTCCATCATCTCAAGGAGATTCTTGACTATGCTTATACCAAGGCCTGTACCTTCTACGGTACGATTCCTTACTTCATCCATGCGTTCAAATGGAGTATACAAGCGGTCCATATCTTCAGCCTTCATACCTATGCCGGTATCCTTGATCCTTATCTTAAGGCTTATATTGTCATCATCAACTTCCTCATAATCCATGAATAAAGTAACGGATCCCTTATTAGTGTATTTGACAGCATTGGTAAGGATGTTGACAATACACTGTTTGATCCTTATATCATCGCCATACAAAAGGCGCGGAATATTTGGATCAATGCGGATAATAAGCTCCAGATGCTTCTCCTGGGCTCTTATGGATATCATGTTATAAAGGTCGACTATCATAGAGCCAATATCGTATTCAACAGGTATGATCTCCATCTTACCTGCTTCAATCTTGGAAAAGTCCAAAATATCATTAACAAGAGACAGAAGAGTTCTGCCTGATGATTGTATGCTAAGAGCATAAAGAGTTAGATTTTCATCGCTGTCATATTCACGAAGGATCATCTCATCCATGCCAAGAATGACATTTATTGGAGTCCTCAGCTCATGAGACATGTTTGACAAAAAAGAGTTTTTGGCAACATTGGCCTGTGTGGCAACTCTTAGATCTTCCTTGAGCTTTTGTTCCTGCCTCATTGTATTAACATAGTTTACGAGGTAATCTGTAGTTTTTTCTATACTATGATAGAGATCTTCAACTTCATTTCCGGTATCTATATTAAGTTCGTGAATAGCCTTGACCTTGTCCATGATATTGTGATCATAGGCACTCTTAAGATCGGCATCCTGATCGGTCCCTATAACCTCATTGTCATAGGAGTCGTCAACGAAATCAGACGTAGCCTTGGTTAATCGTACAATAGGAGCTGCTATCCTTTTTTGTGAAAAATAATTTGTAAAAATACCCGTAGGAATAGCAACGTTCATTATGAACATGATAAGTCTGATATTATAGGCCACACCATTTCTGTTATATACAAAGGTCTTGTAGGAAGAGGTTTTAAGTACCTTGGATAAGTTAAAAGAGACTTCGCCTGTATAATTTATTGTTTCATAAGGTTCGACTGCACTTTGCCACTCACTTTCAGGTGTAAAATCAAGTACATCCAGAATTCCACTTGTATCATCCATAGTTTCAGAGGTGATTATTACATCTGAAGCTATTGACGGAATAAGGAAAGCAGAAGCAAAAGCGGCTCCTATACTGAATATTATGCAGTCAAGAGCGATAAGGGCAGTAAGACGTGTGCTAAGCAGTGATTTCTGAATAGTCTGATAATCTTTGTTGGTATAGTAGACTCCATAAGGAATCTTGGATTTCAGATTATCAGGAAGATATTTAAAACACTGGTGAAGAAAAGCAAAAGATATAAGAGCTTCAGGAAGTGCACCAAGCAAATACAGAGCATATGCTTCAGACATGGGCCTTAAGATCTCAATATTTCTTATCCTGCAGACAAGAAACCACCATAAAGGTCCAAGGTTAAAAGCGGTTATAAGAGCTCCTATAAATGCATATCTTCTTTTTAAGAACCATCTGTGAGAAGACATATAACCTATTACAAAAACAGTGGCAGTGAAAATGAACATCATATACAGGTATCTTGTATCAGATAAGGACTTGTATATGAAAATGGTGTATACAAGAAGTATTCCCCAGAAATATCCATGAAAGCCAGTTATGATTATAAGAGGGATATCTTTAAAGGTGATCTCGAATGATACTTTGCCGAGATTTATCGGGATTCCGAAATCTACAAAATAGATGGATATGATCGTAGCACAAATATAGCAAAGAAAGCTGATTAAAACTTTCAGAATCTTTTGCTTTGTGATCTTACCCGCTATGTCAAAAATCAGTAATCTTCTGTTCGACATATATTCTCCAGTTGGAAGCAACGTTTTGGTAAAGCCTGTCTTAATATGTTACATGGCTTTATATAAAAAATGTAAATCACAATATATCAGATAATTTATCGGCATATTTTTCTTAAAAAAATAGATTTGGCATGCAAAGCGGCAAAAAATTATAGGGTGTGGTATAATCGCTAAGTGGGATAATAGCCACACAAAATGTTTCTAATTAAGAAAGGATGTTCATAAAAATGGGCAGATATTTTGGTACAGATGGTTTCAGAGGAGAAGCTAATGTAGGACTTACAGCAGATCATGCTTATACAGTAGGACGTTTTCTTGGATGGTATTATGGCGAACTTAAGCGCCAGAAGGGAGACACATCAGCTCCCAGAGTTGTAATAGGCAAGGATACAAGACGTTCAAGTTATATGTTCGAGTACAGCCTTGTAGGTGGCCTTGTTGCATCAGGTGCAGACGCATATCTTCTGCATGTAACAACTACTCCGTCAGTTGCCTATGTAACAAGAGTAGATGAATTTGACTGTGGTGTTATGATCACAGCCAGCCACAATCCATTTTATGATAATGGTATAAAGCTTTTAAATGGTAATGGAGAGAAGATGGACGAGAAGACCATCGGACTCGTAGAGGATTATATAGACGGTAACCTTACTGCATTTGGTAAAAAGTGGGATTCAATTCCTTTTGCCACCAAGGATTCAATAGGATGCACAGTTGACTATGTATCAGGAAGAAACCGTTATGTAGGATACCTCATCTCACTCGGACTTTATTCCTTCAAGGGAATGAAGGTAGGTCTTGACTGTGCTAATGGCGCATCCTGGAATATAGCAAAGAGCGTATTTGATGCTCTTGGAGCTACAACATATGTTATAAATGTAGATCCTAACGGAACCAATATCAACAATAATGCAGGATCTACACATATTGAAGGTCTTCAGAAATTTGTTGTAGAAAAGGGTCTTGATGTAGGCTTTGCTTATGACGGTGATGCCGACAGATGTCTTTGCGTAGATGAAAAGGGCAATGTTGTAAACGGTGATCATATTCTTTATGTTTATGGTAAATATATGAAGGATAAGGGCGAACTTGTAAACAATACTGTAGTTACAACAGTTATGTCCAACTTCGGTCTTTACAAGGCTTTTGATGAAGCCGGAATAGATTATGCCAAGACTGCAGTAGGAGATAAGTATGTTTATGAATATATGACTGAGAACAACTGCGTAATAGGTGGTGAGCAGTCAGGTCATATTATCTTCAGTAAATATGCTACAACCGGTGATGGTATCATGACATCCATTAAGATGATGGAAGTTATGCTTGCAAGAAAGAAAAAGATGTCAGAGCTTTGCTCTCCTCTTACCATCTATCCTCAGGTACTTGAGAACATTCGTGTAACAGATAAGACTCAGGCTCAGAATGATCCTGATGTTGTTGCTAAGGTTAATGCTGTAGCTTCAGAGCTTGGCGATACAGGAAGGATTCTTGTCCGCGAATCAGGTACAGAACCTGTTGTAAGAGTCATGGTAGAAGCTGAAGACAAAGAGACTTGCAGAAACTATGTAGAATCTGTAATTCGTGTTATCAAAGAAAAAGGATACGAAGCCAAATAATATTTGGAGCCCAAATGCAGTCAGGTGCAATATTTAAGTCTTTACTTTGCAGTTGAGACATGAGGTTAATAATATGGATTTATTTGAATATGCAAGGCAGAAGACAGCTGTTTCAGAATCTCCGCTTGCTGCACGTATGCGCCCTACAACTTTGGAAGAGGTAGTAGGGCAGCAGCATATAATAGGACATGATAAGCTTTTATATCGTGCTATAAAGGCCGACAAGATCAGGTCCATTATCTTGTACGGACCGCCGGGAACTGGCAAGACTACTCTTGCCAAGGTTATAGCAAGTACGACTAAAGCTGAGTTCATGCAGATCAATGCCACCGTTGCAGGCAAGAAGGATATGGAGGATGTTGTATCTAAAGCCAAAGAAAATAGTGGCATGTATCAGAAGAAGACAATTCTTTTTATAGATGAGATACACCGTTTTAATAAAGGGCAGCAGGACTACCTGCTTCCTTTTGTTGAAGATGGTACAGTAATACTTATAGGAGCTACGACCGAGAATCCTTACTTTGAGGTCAACGGAGCTTTATTATCAAGATCTGTCATATTTGAGCTTAAGCCTCTTTCAAAAGAGGATATTACAGTACTTATAAACCGTGCTGTGTATGATAAAGAAAAGGGTATGGGCTCTTTTGATGCAGTAATAGATGATGAAGCAGTGGATTTTCTGTCAGACATGGCTGATGGCGATGCAAGGCATGCTCTTAATGCTGTAGAGCTTGGCATCATGACAACTGACAGAAGTGAAGATGGCAAGATCCATATAACCCTTGACGTAGCCAGAGAATGCATTCAGAAGAAGATTGCCCGTTATGATAAGGATGGCGATAATCATTATGATACGATATCTGCTTTTATCAAAAGTGTCAGAGGATCAGATCCTGATGCAGCAGTATATTATCTTGCAAGAATGATAAGTGCGGGAGAAGATCCCAAGTTTATCGCAAGGCGTATGATGGTGCTTGCTTCTGAAGATATAGGCAATGCCGATCCGCAGGCTCTTCAGGTTGCAGTAGCAGCAAGCCTTGCTGTAGAAAGACTTGGAATGCCGGAAGGAAGGATTACTCTTTCTCAGGCGGCAAGTTATCTTGCAACAGCTCCTAAGAGTAATGCTTCTATAAATGCTATAGACAGTGCTATGGAAGAAGTTGAAGGAAGCGGTAATCTAAAGATCCCGTCTCACCTTCAGGATGCTCATTATAAGTCAGCACATAAGCTTGGACATGGAATAGGATATAAGTATGCGCATAACTATCCTAATCATTATGTCAAGCAGCAGTATCTTCCTTACGAGCTTAATGGTAAGGAGTTCTATTCACCAACAGGCAACGGATATGAGCTCAAGATAAGAGATCATATGAAAGCCTTGAAAGCTGCAGAAGAAAAGCGACTTAAACAAGAGCAGGATAAAGAATTACAAAATAAAGAATTGCAAGATAAAGAACTGCTGGATAAAGAAGCGCAAAATAAAGAAGAACAAAAGTAAAACATAGCAGAATAGAGAAGACAACATCAAATAAATAGAGTAATAATTTTCAGGAGAATATATACACTTGGCATCGCAGTATTTAACACTTTATAAAATAATAGTCATGTATATGCTTAAAAGGTCTGACGTAGAGCTTTCCAAGTCACAGATCTATGACTTTATACTTGGAAATGAGTACACTACGTTTATGACCCTCCAGGAGGCCTTTGGAGAACTTAGTGAGCAGAAGCTTATAATTGAGCACAAGAAACGCAACAGAACCTTCTTGGAGCTCACAGAGGCTGGAGAAGAGGCACTTCACTTCTTTATAGGGCAGATGAATCCTGAGATACGACTTCAGATTGATGCTTATCTTAAGGACAATAAGATCAAGCTTCGTAATGAGTCATCGATAATTGCTGACTATAACAAGCGTGCAGATGGCCAGTATGTTGCAAGACTTGTTGCCAAGGAGATGGGAGAAGATATCATTAATATTCAGATAACAGTTCCTACAGAAAGCATGGCAGACGGAGTATGCGCAAGATGGCATGACAAGAGCTCTGATATCTATTCATATATAACAGATCAGCTCTTAAATGATTCTGATGAAGGCAATAAATTATAATAAGTTTTTTTATTAATATTTTTAGTTTGACAAGGCATATTTCTACTAGTATAATTACATTCGTGGCTTGCGAAAGACAAGGTTTATCCTGCTTTTGCTAATATATATGCCAAGCTGTTGTAGCACAGTCGGTAGTGCGTCGCATTGGTAGTGCGGAGGTCACGGGTTCGATTCCCGTCAGCAGCTTACAAAATAATATCCCTCAAAGTTAGATATTTACTAGCTTTGAGGGATTTTTTTATGCATTAAAAGGCCGGTATCTTTAAGAAGATACCGGCCTTTTTACCTGCCAATTGTTATCTATATCATTCTCCGTTTTGCTGTTCATCCGTAGGCGTTGTTTCTGTAGTTGTAGCTTCCGGAGTGGCCGTCTGATCCGTCGTCGTACCATCAGTTGTGGTAGAATCAGTTCCCGCCGCGGCCGCGGCTGCAGCATTTCTGTTGATGATCTCCTGATTCTGTTGTACCAGAATCTCCTGCGCATTAGGTTGTGCGAAGAAGCTTTCATTATGCGGACATAGTACCGTAGGATCTACAACGCCGCTTGTTGTGGTAGTAGCACCTGCTCCAGCAGATTGTTTTAATATATCAGGTTCTTCAGGAACTACAGTTACAACCTGTTGTACCTTGAAAGGACACAGATCTGTTGCTGCAAGACCTGAGTAGTTACATATTGTCTGGTAGATATGTACGTTACAGTTTTCTGTAGGAACTGTTCCGTTTTCAAAATACTCTGTTCCAAGAGTGCCATCACAAAGTCCTGAAACCGGAAGAAGACCGGATTCCGTACATACTGTCGCGGTCGTTATTCCGCTTGGAACTTCGAAAGTAGCCGATGGAAGATCTGTATGTATTTCAGACATTACCTTACGCCATAAAGTTTTGGCAAGGTGTGTTTCAGCTGAAGTTGTAAGGTTTTCGTTGTTATCATAACCAGCCCAGCATGTAGCTGTGTAGTAGTTTGTAAAGCCGCAGAGCCATACATCGTTTTCATCTGATGTTGTACCTGTCTTGGCTGCAATAGCAGTACCACCGAAGTTAACTGCTGTACCTGTACCTGATGTTACAACGTCCTGCATAGCGCTTGTAAGAAGGAATGCAGTTGTTTCTTTTATAACCTGTTC
>NZ_JAILQF010000256.1 GCF_024699075.1 Butyrivibrio sp. | reverse complement strand
TCATAAGGATATGACAGATAACGAGATTACAGATTTCAGACTGTTTAAGATAGACGGCGAGGGCAAGAGCGCCGATGAATGGGAAAAGATTCTTAGAGGAAAGACCAGATATAATGACTCTGTCTGCCTGGGAAATGACGGTAATATATATATTCTTACTACACAGGTTGATGATCAAGGTGAAGAGATCATCATTGGAAGATTTGAAAGAGCCGGAATTAAGTGTGAAAAGATAGAAGATATGTATCCTATAGAAGAGAATACTATAGAAGATAAAGCTTCAGGAGAGAAAGCTTCAGAAGAGAAAGCTTCAGAAGAGAAAGCTTCAGAAGAGAAGACTAAAGAAGAGAAAACTTCAGAAGATAAATCTTTAGATAGTAAAGTAGTAGAAGAGGTATAAGTTTAGCGTGATCATAGTATTTATTCTATTGGTACACCTGATTGTAGTACTTACAATTGGTATACTGGCATTTTTAAACTTAATAAAGATACCTATACCATTTCTGGCAGTTGTTTTGTGGATACCTGTTTTTGGGCCTTTGTGCGCCCTGATAGTCCATTTTTATTACATAAGCGGCAGATCAGGAACCAAATACGCTGAACTTGAGAATATGAAAGCTTCTCTTGTATGGGATGAGGAAGAGCCTTCAAGATCGGTTGAATCAGTTAATGATATTCCTCTTGAAGATGCCCTTATTCTGGATGATCCTTCAGTCAGAAGATCGGTAATGCTTGATGTTCTTATGGAAAATAATAGTCAGTATGTAGGAGCTATAAGCAGGGCACGTCTTAATGATGATGTTGAAGTTGTTCATTATGCGACAACTGCCATGGCTGAATTTTCCAAAGAATATGAGCTCAGACTTCAGCAGTATGCGACCATGTATGCTGAAGATCATGATAATGAAACTCTTATAGAAAACTATGCGGATTATCTTTCCAGTTATATAGACAGTGGGCTTTGTGGTGGTCAGCTTCTTGAGATTCAGGTGAATACCTATCAGCAGCTTTTAAGACAGCTGATCAAGATTCGTCCGACCAAGAAGCGTTATAAAGTGCTTGCATCAAGCTATATGGATTCCGGACATTTAGGTCTTGCTGATGAACTTACATCGTACCTGTATGATAAATATCCTCATGATGAGGAGGCTTTTACTCTTAGGGTCCGCTATTATTACGAGACAAGGCAGGGAGATCTTCTTGGGAAGTTGATAAAAGAATGTGACAGCAAGGATGAGTATAAATCAGTTGAGCTTCGTAATCTTATTTCCTTCTGGAAAGAAAAGGAGGAATTACAAGCATGAAAAAGAACATATTTATACTTTTCAGAGTATTGATAGGCTTTATAGCATTTTTTGCACTCCTTCTTATAGAAAGAATGGGGATTCCCTATAAGGCAGCAGAGGGTAATTCTCTTATTGTAGAAGATAGCAAAATAACTCATTATAAAGAAGCTGCCGGTACAAAGAACTGTCTTTTCATTACAGATTCAAGTGATGTTAATGCTGTGGATTCCAGGGATGATTTTGAACAGATCCTTACTGACATGAGGATTGCTTATGATACAGCAGATATAAATGAAGAGATACCTGATCCTTCCGGATATGACAAGGTAGTCATGGGTATCAAGCACCTGACAGCTTTTGGAGAAAAAATACTTGATTATACTACTTATGTTGAAAATGGCGGAAAGATTCTTTTCTGGCTTCCGATTGAAAGAGAAGAAAGTCTTGATATCATCATTGGAAAACTTGGAATAACTGATATAAGTTATACATTTGTAGAAGTTGATAAGTTTGATCCCAAAGAAGATTTTATGATTGGATCAACAGAGGTTCCATTTGCCATTGAGGATTATTATGGATCTTCAATGCAGGTCAATCTGGATGCCTCAAGTGAAGTATTTGCAACCTGTGATACGACTCCTCTTATATGGCGCAGAAAGTTCGGAGACGGATATTTTGTGGTATGCAATTTTGGATATTGCGAAAAGGCCTACAGAGGCATCTACTGCGCGGCGTATTCGCTTCTTGATGATGTGTGCATATATCCTGTTATCAATGGTGCAACTTTTTATCTTGATGATTTCCCGTCACCTGTTCCAAACGGAGACGGCAAATATATAAGACGTGACTATGGAATGGACATAGCAGAGTTCTATACAAATGTGTGGTGGCCTGATCTTCTTTCCCTTGGTTCAAAGTACGACTTTCCTTATACAGGTCTTATCATAGAAACCTATGAAGACCAGGTTAGTGGAAAGCTAAAAGCAAATACAGATGTTGCAGATTATTATTACTATGGCAATATGCTTCTTAATTCAGGTGGCGAGCTTGGTTATCACGGATATAATCATCAGCCCTTATGCAACAGAGACTTTGTATATACAGTGGATCTTGGATATAAGCTTTGGGAAAACAATGATGAAATAAAAGATTCTCTGACAGAACTTACTGAGTTTTCTACAGGTCTTTTCCCAACAGCGAAGCTTCAGGTATATGTTCCGCCTTCCAATGTCATATCGCAGGAAGGAATAGATATTATTGATAATGATTTTCCGGATATTAAGACAATTGCTTCTATATACCTTCCTGAAGGTGATACATACGGTCAGGAATTTGACGTTGATGAAAGCGGAATGATCAACACACCAAGAATAGTATCAGGCGGTGTCAAAGATGATTATATGAGGATAACAGCTTTTTCAGAGCTTAATTATCATTTTGTTGCATCACATTTTATGCATCCTGATGATCTTCTGGATGTGGACCGAGGTGCTGAGCTCGGATGGGAATCTGCAAAGAGTACCATAGAAGAGTATATGGATTGGATCAATGAGTCAGCTCCTCCTATGAGACATCTTACCGGAAGCGGAATAGCGGGCGCTGTTCAGAGATTTACAAATATAGTCATAGATATAGATCAAAGAGAAGATGGAATAACCATAAGTGTAGATGGATTGATTGATACAGCCTACTGCCTTGTAAGGGTTAACCATGGTCAGATTGGTGATGTCAAGGGTGGAACACTTACACATCTTAAAGGTGATCTGTATCTTCTTGAAATAACAGATAATACTGTGGAAATCGGTTATGCAAAATAGATTTAAGACGGGATTTTAAGTGAAGATATATAAATATTTAATATATATTTTTGGTATATGATAGGCGCAGATAAAAAGTCAACTTAGGAAAGGATCAAAAGTGAGAATTTGTCTGATACTTGAGGGTAGTTACCCATATACACATGGCGGAGTATCGTCATGGACACATCAGATGATCAGTGCGATGAAAGAGCATGAATTCGTGCTCTGGGTTATAGGTCCGCGCGCCAAAGACAAGGGAAATTATTATTATGAGCTTCCCAAAAACGTTGTAAAGGTCAAAGAAGTCTTTTTGGATGATGCACTTAGAATAAAACCTGACAGGAAGAAGCTTCCTTCGATGAAGGAAGAGGAAAAAGAAGCTTTAAAAGCTCTTCTTGATTGTGAACATCCAAACTGGGAAGTGCTTCTTCATCTTTTTCAGGATGAGCATATTAATCCGTCATCATTTCTTATGAGCCAGGAGTTTCTTGATGTGCTTCAAATGTTATGCAATACAAAGTATCCTTATGTACCTTTTGCAAGTACCTTTCATACTATGAGATCAATGCTTCTGCCTGTTTTATATATGATGATGCAGAAAGTTCCAAAGGCTGATGTATATCACACTATATGTACGGGATACGCAGGGATCATGGCTTTAACTGGCGGTTATAAAACAGGAAAGCCTGTCCTTTTGACAGAGCATGGAATCTATTCAAGAGAAAGAGAAGAAGAGATCATAAGAGCTAATTGGGTCCAGCCTGCCTTTAAAAGACAGTGGATCAAGTTCTTTTATATGCTTTCTGATGCAATTTATACAAGGGCGATCAAGATCACATCACTTTTTGACAGAGCGATGAAGACTCAGATAGAGCTTGGTGCAGATCCTTCAAAATGCTCTATTATACCTAACGGAATAAGATATGAGAATTTTTGCAATATACCTCTTAAGCCTGAAGATGGCAAGATAGACATAGCTGCGGTTGTAAGGATTGCGCAGATCAAGGATATCAAGAGCCTGATATATGCTTTCCACGAACTTAGAAGTAAAAGAAATGATGTAAGACTCCATATACTTGGCGGAGTAGATGAAGACGAATATAACGAAGAGTGCATTAATCTTGTAGATACTCTTGGTCTTAAACAAGACATTATATTTGCCGGTCAGGTTAATGTTATGGAGTATATGAAAAAAATAGATTTTACAATTTTGACATCTATTTCAGAAGGTCAGCCGCTATCAGTTCTTGAGTCACTTGCTGCAAGAAGACCTTGCGTTACAACTGATGTTGGTTGCTGTAGGGATCTTCTTGAAGGAGGGCCCGGAGATCAGTTTGGAGTTGCAGGCTTTCTTGCGCCTCCCATGCATAGAGAAGGAATAGCTCATGCTATGGACAGGATGTGCAGGTCAAGTAGCGAAAGAGAAAAGATGGGTGAGATAGGAAGACAGAGAGTAGAAGCATATTTTAGACATGAGGAAATGATAAAGCTTTATGAAGAGCTTTATAGAAGCGTTATATAAATATGACTATTTGTTTTTTATAAGGTCATGTATTATATGTCTTGAAAGGTTGATCTATGGCTGGAATTGGTTTTGAACTCAAAAAACTGTTTAGGGCAACAGGTGTACTTGGAGTTCTTCGTGCTTATGGTTACACGGGCATGATAACTGCAGGTCCGATGCTTCTTGGCATTTTTTACCTGATGGGAGTTGGCATCATAGGATCTTATTTTGGCCTTGACGAACATAACAGAGAACTTCTTACAAGTATGATAACCTACAACCTTCTTATATCGCTTATGGTTACCAGTATTTTCAGTATGGTCGTTACAAGATATATTTCTGATATGCTCTATCAGGAAAATGAAGATGAGGTACTTAGTTCTCTTTCTGGTGTACTGTTTTTTATTCTTCCAATTGGGTGTCTTTTTTACGGAGTATTTCAGATGCTCTTTGATACGGACATTATAAGGTTGGTACTTAATCTTACTATGCTGGCTGAGCTTTTGTGCGTCTGGATGATGATGAATTACCTGACTGCCATAAAGAATTATAAAGGTATACTGATTGGATATGTTATATCAATTATAGTATCACTTGGAGGTGCTGTAGTTGCATGTCATTTTGTAGCTGTTTCTATTGAGCTTTTACTTTTATTTGTCTGCCTGGGATACGGAGTTATGATGTGTGTTGATCTTGCTCTTTTGTATCAGTATTTTCCAGCTAAGACGCAGAACTATTTTTCATTTTTGCACTGGATAGATGAATACAGATCTTTAGTTATCATAGGTTTTTTCTCAAGTATTGGATTATATTCACACCTTGTCATAGCCTGGTTTTCAGGTGTTGGCAAACATATTGAAGGTCAGTATTATGGAGCTCCGCAGCATGACATTGCTGCCTTGTTTGCCTTTTTGACAATACTTGTTACTAATATTAACTTTGTTGCTTCTGTAGAAGTTCACTTTTATCCCAAATATCGAAAGTATTATGACCTTTTTAATGGTAAAGGGTCTATAAGTGAGATCGAAGTTGCGGAAAAAGAGATGAAAGAGGTTCTTTTGCATGAACTTGTTTATACAGCAAGAAGACAGTTTTATACAACTGCGCTTATGTTATCGATCGGTATGACTCTTCTTAATAAGCTTCCGCTTGGCTTTGATGATCTTATGGACGGATATTTCAGGATACTGTGTGTGGGATACGGAGTATATGCAATAGGTAATGTGATAATGCTTATTCTTATGTATTTTACAGACTATGAGGGAGCTGGAATATCGACGATAATTTTCGCAGTTATATCAACTGTGGGTTCTGTTATCTCTATTGGTTTTAACGTAAGATTCTATGGCTTTGCATTTGCTTTAGGAAGTATGGCATATCTTGTGTATTGCATTTTAAGGCTTTACTTCTTTTTACAGAATATACCTTATCATATCCTTGCATCTCAGCCTATGGTCAGAAGGGAAAAGAGAAGATTTTTTACCTTCCTTGGTGAAGATTTAAATAAAAATCTGAAACAATCCCGTGTTTTTAAAAAACGTAAAATTGTTGCAGAAGATAACAAATCAGGAGGCCAGTGATTTATGAAGATCAGCCGATTTATATCCATGATGGTTTTGATAATGGCACTTGTCTTTATCAATATATTTCAGTCAAATTATGACGCTGTTGTGGAAGACATTGAAAAATCAAACAGTGAATCTGCGACGAACCAAGAGGTTACTTTTGAAAATGACACCATTCTTACTGACAATATATATGATAATTTTGCCTTATATGAGAATGATGATCCTTATGATGTAGTCACAATGTATCTTACTGTGAGAACCGGTAACGCTTCTGAAGGTACCAATCATACCTGGAAAGAGATCAATTCTTACAGTGCTTATGATTATGATGAAATGGGCGTTGACAGATATATGGTAGCAGGGCTCTTGCAGGTGGGTGATGAGAATGGTCCATCTGTTGGAGAGCTTGGATATGGCGAAACTGCGCCTAATGCTACTGTTAATATAAGAGGTCAGACTTCAACCAAGTATAATCAGAAGAATTACAAAATAGAGATAAAGAATAATAAGGGAGATTTCAGAGGACAGACAACAATTGCTTTAAATAAGCATGAACAGGACGGAATAAGATTCAAGAATAAGCTCTGCTTTGACCTTATGACAGGCATTGATGAGATGATGAGCTTAAGAACTCAGTTCGTGCATCTGTATGTCAATGATCTTACAGATGGCTCTGATGATGGTTTTGAAGACTATGGCCTATATACACAGGTAGAACAGCTTAATAAGACTGCTTTAAAGGTGCATGGCCTTAATAAAGAAGGGCATCTTTATAAGATAAATTATTGTGAATTCTATAGGTATGAAGATGATATAAAGCTTATGGATGACCCTGACTTTGATCTTGATAAGTTTGAAAAACATCTTGAGATAAAGGGTAGTAATGATAATACAAAGCTTATTGAGATGCTTGAAGATGTTAATGATTATTCGATTCCAATAGATACGATCATAGAAGAGCATTTCAATATGGAAAATCTTGCATACTGGATGGCTTTCCATATCCTTACGGGTAATGTAGATACTTCCAGCCGAAATTTCTATATATATAGTCCTGTCAATACTGATACCTGGTATTTACTATCCTGGGACAATGATGACAGTTTTATGGTAACTGAGAATGAACTTAGAAACCGCATAGAATTTGGCGGGTGGCAGATGGGCGTTAGCAACTATTGGGGCAATGTACTGTTCCAAAGATGCCTTAAATCTGAGGAATTCAGGAAAGCTCTTGATGATGCCATAAAAGATGAGCTTGCATATATGACACCTGAAAGATTAACAGAAATGGTGGCTGGATATAGCAGCGTTGTAAAGCCATATGTCTTTTCCGGAAGAGATGTTTTATATTCTCCTATTACAAGTGAGCAGTATGACACTGTAATAAGCAGTATACCAAATGAGCCTCAGATCTATTATGAGGAGTATCTTGAGTCACTTGAAAAGCCGCAGCCTTTCTATATAGGCGAACTATCTTATGAAAATGGTATATTATCAACCACCTGGGATCCTTCTTATGACTTTGATTCTGAGACTATAACTTATACTGTTAAGATTGCAAGAGACTGTGAGCTTAAAGATGTTATAGCTACTTATGAAGGAGTATGGACCAGCCTCGAGGAGCAGATAGTACTTGATCCCGGTAGTCAGTATTTTATCAGTATAACTGCGACCAATGAATCAGGCTATTCTCAGGGAGCTTTTGATTATTATATTACCGATTACAACTATTATTTTGGAATG
>NZ_JAILQF010000133.1 GCF_024699075.1 Butyrivibrio sp. | reverse complement strand
TGAAACGGGAAGCATAAGCATAACCGTTCCAATAAGTATCACACTCGCAAATCCTATTATTATAATCTGAAAGGACGTAAGCCTTTCTTTAATTCTCATAATCACAGACATATGTAGCTCTGCCTCCGAATCTTTTATTAAATTAATTTTATCTTCAATAAAAATAAGGCAGTATTAAGTCTTCGACTCTGATATTAAGATTGTATAAAGATTGATATAAAGATTAAGGTTTAGCCATAAAATGGTATGACTTTTTGTCACTTTGTTCCAAAAGTCATGCAAATGGCCCAATTGAGAACACCTACGGTGTTGGGGCCATTTGCCTACAGATTCACTTTCGTACGAAATCCGCAGCCAGTGCGGATTTCTTTAATAAACTTACAAGAATCCATACAATCTTGAACTATATGTTCAAGAATGTATATAATGTCGTATGCGCGATGAATCTTCAGATAAATGGAATAGTCCTGTCATCACCCACGTAATAAGCACAAATATTTGAGGGGAAATAACTTATCTATGTTTTTGTTTTATCTTGTAATTATTGTTTTGATCCTGTACCTGATGCTAAATATCTATATAGACTATAAGCTTAGCAAAGCCTATAAAAGCGCTATTATATGCCCCGGCGTTGTAATTCAGAGTCTTGATATAGAAAGAAGAGATGATTATGGCGGAACAGTGACGGTTAAGAAAAAAATTTCTGTAGAAAAATATCTTGTTAATTACAGATTTAATAATCAGATTTTTAAAGGCGAAGTTAAGACAGTAAAGACTGGCCTCCTGCCAGGTTCCCCTATCGAAGTCCGTATTAGTATAGATAATGGAAAGCATCTGATACATTCAGATTTCTATAAATACAGATTCAAAAAAATTTTGATATGCACAGTACTGGGCGTTATCTATAGCGCTGTACTCATATATCTTATAGAAAACGGATACATATGATCCCTGCAAAAATAAGACCATGAATTCCATATACTGGTAATTCATGGTCTTTTCTTTACTTAATATGCGATAAGAAGTTTAAGGATGTAACTCCGATATATATGTAAGTTCCTATTATTTAACTCAAACTTCGCACCTTATTTGATCTCAGCCTTATAGCCAACGCCTCTTGCTGAGACTATTTCAAATTCATCACAGCCTGAGAGCTTATTCCTTAATCTATTGACATAAACCTTAATGGTGCGATAATCCGTGTCAGAATCATATCCCCAGATATCATCCATAAGCTGCTGTTTGGTGAATATAACTCCAGGATACGACAAGAGCTTATACAAAAGCTTAAACTCTGTTTCTGTAAGCTCGATCTGAGTACCATTATAAGAAGCTGACATTGAGTCTTCAGATATGACAAATTGTCCAAGTTCTATCTTCTTGTCTGTATTGATCTTATATCTTCTTAATATTGCTTCTATATGCCAGGTAAGTTCTTCATAATCAATAGGCTTTGTAAGATATTCATCTATACCCAGATTATAGCCTTTTTTCTTATGAGCAAAAGAATCCATTGCAGTCAACATTATAATAGGAGTATTATCACCCATAGTCCTTAGTTCCTGAACAAATTCAAATCCGTCCATATTGGGCATCATTACATCAACTATCATAAGATCAGCATGATCATGATCAAGAACATCAAATGCCTTAAGGCCATCTGAAGCCTCGATTATTTCATAATTATCTTTTAGCTTTAACTTTATAAGCTCCCTAACAGGTCTCTCATCCTCTATTATCAATATCTTAACCATATATTGCTCCTGTATCTAATATTTTCATCTTTAATGATCATATGTTATCAGACAGGGGTAAATGAACAGTAAACGTTGTGCCATTTCCTATACTACTGTCTACATCAATGCTTCCTTTACATAGCACAACTATTCTCTTAACTATAGATAGTCCTATTCCACTTCCCCTTGCAATAGAAGATGAATCATTCTGATAATACTTATCAAATATCTTCTGCATGGTTTTTTCATCCATACCAGCACCTGTGTCTGAAATACTGACAACTATCTCGCCGTCAGTATTATGGCCTATTATTGTAATAGTTCCGCCTTTTGGCGTGAATTTAACAGCATTATTAAGTATATTGATCCACACATGTTGTAATAGCTCTTCGTTCCCATAAAAAGGAAGCTCCATATCTTCATCCATCTCAAGGTCAATATCCTTTTTGTCCATCTCTTTAGATAAAAGAATAACACATCTTCGGAGCTGCTCTGCAAGGTCATAATGTTCCTTGTTATCTACTACCTGCATTGCATCAACCTTGGAAAGCAGCAAAGTATTCATTGAAAGAGCAAGAAGTCTCCTGGATTCTTCAGATATCATCTTAAGCTGTTCCAAGCGTTCCTCAGTTTCTATATCTTTGCCGGTTTCTAATAAGTGATCTGAAAATCCGCTTATAGCTGTAATTGGAGTTTTAAACTCATGTGCGAATTCGTTGGTAAAGTCTTCCATCTCCTGCTTGGTCTTTTTAAGTTCTAAAGTCATAGAATTGAACTGGCTGTATGCCTTTTTAAACTCGCCTGATTTTTTGGTATCTATCTGATAATCAAGATTGCCATTTGCAACTTCATCCATAGCTATAGTAATCTTTTCAATTCTTCCGGATAATTTCCTGATAACAGGTCTCATTGCCATTGTGTAGACAAATGACATGAGAGGAACCATGGCCAGCATTGTAAGAGCACTTCTGTCATCAAAATCAAAAACAATAGCACCTATAAGTCCATACGCCATTACCGAGCCTACTACTATAACTGTTCCCATAAAATAGACCCAGCGAAAACCTTTTACAACTTCATTGTTTTTTTTATGACTATTCCTTTTTCCGGATCTTATTTTATTGTATGTTACATTGCCCATAAACACTCCAATTTTTAAAAAAATTATATACTGCTTATAAAATACTTATATGATACTTTTGATTTATTAGATAAACATAAGTTACTTGTTCATTCATTAGATAAGTATTAGTCACTCAAACTTCGCTCTTATAAACAATCTCTTATATCATACTATCATATATATATTTATGAGGCACTCGATAACTCTTTTACCTTATTACATGCCTTACTTTTCATACTAAGGTGCCTGCTTAATGCGATGATTCCTGTAATGGCACCAACTACGTCAACAACAGCAAAGCAGAAGATAAGTCCGTTAAAGCCAAACAAGATATTGAGTACTATCATAGCCGGTATAAGTATAAGGCCCTGTCTCATTATTGTAATAATAGTGCTTGTGATAGCACGGTCTGTAGCCTGAAGGAAAGTAACCGAAGACTGATAAACGGCATATATTGGTGCTGTTATAAAGCATCCAATAAGTATCTGTCTTCCATATCCGATAATGCTTGGATCATCTATAAATGCCTTTAGAAGGAAGTCTCTTCCTCCAATACAGATAAGTGCGATCAAAAGTCCAAATGTCATACATACAATAGTAGTCTTTTTGATAAACTCTTTGACCCTGCCTATGTTGCCTCTTCCGTAGTTAAAAGAAACTGCAGGCTGTACTCCCATACATATTCCAAGCTGAGTGGTTGTAGAAAGAAGCATTATTGAACGGCTTATTCCAAAAGCACCCTGAGCATCAGGTGATACTGCAAGAAGTAAATTGTTGATGACCATGTAAGACACACTCATAAGAAGTGTACCTGAAGCAATCGGAAGTCCAAGGAGCATGGGGTGAATAGCTGTATCAAATGATAAAGAGACATCTTTAGGGTTAACTGATATATAGTTTGACTTACCTTTTAAGAGTCTTGCAAGTATTACAGATGAAAGTAAATTGCCGAGTACTGTTGCTACTGCTGCTCCTACAACTCCCATATTAAAAACAAGGATGAAAATAGGGTCTAATATAATATTGGTGATAGTACCTGAAAGATTCGCGATCATAGGCTCTTTCATGGAACCATCTGCTCTCATGATATTAACAAATCCATTTGAGAACATCATTACAGGGCATCCTATTGCAAGAAATCTTAAATATAATACAGCATAGCTTCTATAGCTCTGCGCTGCACCAAGCATAGATATGATAGGGTCTGTAAATATGTTAAGGATAAGAGCCATAAGTATTCCAACTACTACGCAGAAATAAAAGCAAAAGCTTGATATCTTTTTACTCTTCTCTACATCTTTCTGGCCAAGTGCTACAGATATAGCTGTACAGCCTCCAGCTCCTATTAAAGTTCCAAATGCCTGTATTATAGGGAATATTGGCATGCACACTGATATAGCATTGATCATATTGACATCGCCAGTCTTACCTATAAAGAATACATCGGCCATGTTGTATATGACCATTACGAGTGTGATTATTACTGTTGGTATAGCCAGTGATGCGATCACTGACCATACCTTTCCTTCTGCAAGTTTTTGCTGTTTGTCCATTGTTCTTAACTCCTTTAAATTGTTCCTGCTGCAACACTAAGAACTGAAAATCCTACCATTGCAATGATTGGGCATGCAACTGTATCAAGACCGTGCTTGGAAAAAAGCTCTGTAAGCGATGAAAATACTGCTATCCAGAAACACACAAGAACTACAAATCCTATGTTGGAAAGTGCTGTATGTCTTGAATAAAGAACAAATACTGAAATAAAACTTGCAAGGAACATTCCTACTGAACCTTCTATACTCTTGGTTCCTTCTATAAGAGATCCGCTTATCTTATGCTTACCAAATCTCTTACCTACAAGAGCAGCTACTGCATCACCAACTCCCCATGCAAGAACTGACAGGATTACGATCCACTTCTGTCCAAAAAGGCCCCAGCCAACTATAGTAACAAGGCTGTAAGTTCCGTATAAGAGGAGCATACTCTTTTGCTGCTCTCCAGCCTTTCTTTGCTTCATAGCAACATTCTTTTCAATATTAGTAAACTTTGTTCCAAGATATGCTTCTAACATGAACATAAGACATACTAAAAGAGATGAGACCCAATATGTTGACGGTATCACTATCGGCATGATCGAAAATACCGAAACCATGTGAAGCATCTTACGATACAACTCTCCCGGCAGCCCCATTTTCTTATTAAGAAATACTGATAGACCTGCCAGTACTGCAAAATGTAACTGTAAAAATACAAAACCTTTAAGAGCATCAAATAATATTATTCCTGCCATTTTTACTTTTTCCTTTCCCTAATGAAATATTTTGTAGCTCATTTATTAACTTCACTCATAATAGAAATCCAAAGTAAAGATTTGGTAAAAAACATGTGTAAAAAATTATTATTTTAAAACATCTGACAAATCGCATATTTATCAGCTTTTCAGAGCTGTTACCTGTATTTTTGACGTAAAGAAAAACCGGACATCCATTTCTGGAAGTCCGGTTCTCTCATCTTTTTAAAGATTACTTATTCTTGGGATAGGGTTTTTACTACTTTAATAAAACATAACAAATTATAAATTCATCTTTTCAGCTATGTCATCTTTCTTAAGGAAAGCAATGATACCTACGATAGCTACTACAACTACAAGGAATATCTTCTTCATAAGTTTTGACCTCCTACTATGGTGCAAACGTGTTAATCAGTTTCTTTACTGATTCAAAGATATATTCCTTTGGTAAATGAAAAGTAAAAATATTTGAAATATTTTTTTGATCTTTTATATCAATCTTTCTAAATATTAGAAGAGGGATACATTCTCATATTAATTGGTTCAGATAATCTGATGATAATTGTAGGGACTTAACAGGGCTTTTATCAACAAAGTTTCTGTGGCTTTCAAGTATAATACTTGATACATTGACACTTAATGCCTGATCTACAAGCGGCTTTAAGTTCATATTGCCGTAGCCAAGTTCCATGCTATCCTGTCTTATAATAGGTGTCATAGATGTACCTTTTTGCCTGTTACCTCTATCGTTTATATGATATAGTTTTAATCGATTTTCAAGCTTTTTCATAACATATAACGGGTCTACTCCTGCATCTGCAATCCAATAAGAATCCATTTCAAAATTCACGTAATCTGGATCTGTCTCTTTTATAATAAGACCATAAGCATTGGTTTCCATGAAA
>NZ_JAILQF010000080.1 GCF_024699075.1 Butyrivibrio sp. | reverse complement strand
GAAAAAGAAAAGAGGAAGACGCAGTGAGAGAGGAAACAAAATGTATCCAGGCAGGCTATGAACCTAAAAATGGTGAATCACGTCTGATGCCTATAGTACAGTCTACAACATTCAAATATGATACAAGTGAGGATATGGGCAAACTGTTCGATCTTGAAGCGAGTGGATATTTTTATACCAGACTTCAGAATCCTACTAATGATTATGTGGCAGCTAAGATTGCAGCATTAGAGGGTGGAACAGCAGCAATGCTTACTTCCTCAGGTCAGGCAGCAACTTTTTTCTCAGTATTTAATCTTGCAGGACAGGGAGACCATGTTGTTGCTTCTTCAACAATATATGGAGGAAGCTTCAATCTTTTCAATGTAACAATGCGTAGAATGGGAATAGATTTTACATTCGTTGATCCGGATTGTTCTGATGAAGAGCTCGAGAAGGCATTCAAACCAAATACCAAAGCAGTATTTGGAGAAACAATAGCAAATCCTGCTCTTATTGTATTCGATATCGAGCGTTTTGCTAAAGCAGCGCATGCACACGGCGTTCCGCTTATTATTGATAACACATTTGCAACACCAATTAATTGTCGCCCTATTGAATGGGGAGCTGATATTGTAACTCATTCAACAACTAAATATATGGATGGACATGATGCGACTGTAGGTGGTGCTATTGTAGATTCAGGTAACTTTGACTGGATGAAATATAAAGACAAATTCCCAGGACTTTGCACACCTGATGAGTCCTATCATGGAATAACTTATGCAGAGAAGTTTGGCAAAGAAGGTGCATTTATTACAAAATGTACAGCCCAGCTTATGAGAGATCTTGGATCCATCCCGTCACCGATGAACTGCTATATGCTTAATCTTGGACTTGAATCACTTGCAGTACGTATGGACAGACACGTATCTAATGCTCAGAAGGTTGCTGAGTTCCTTCAGGCAAGTGATAAGGTTGAATGGGTCAATTATCCTGGACTTCCTGGTAACAAGTACTATGAAAGAGCCAAGAAGTATATGCCTAAAGGAACCTGCGGAGTTATATCTTTTGGAGTAAAGGGCGGAAGAAAAGCAGCTGAAGAATTCATGAAGCATCTTAAGGTTGCAATAATAGCTACTCATGTAGCTGATGCTCATACATGTATCCTTCATCCGGCATCTTCTACACATCGCCAGATGACAGATGAAGAGCTTCTTGCAGGTGGTGTTGCACCAGATCTTGTAAGATTATCAGTGGGAATTGAAAATGTAAATGATATTATTGAGGATTTGGAACAGGCGCTTGGAGCTATTTAAGCTCAAAGGAGGTATCTGTGCAAATAATACCTAATATCAGGGAAAATGATAATAACTTTCGTAAGACGGCTATTAGTATGGCTCTTCTTGTAAAATGGATCATTCTCGGATTGATAATAGGTGTTATTGTTGGCCTTGTGGGAACTCTGTTCTCATATATGCTTACATTTGCAAATTCTTTTCGCAAAGAAAATTCATATATCATGCTACTATTACCGGTAGCAGGTGTTATTATTGTGTACCTGTATCATTCCTTTAAGGATTATCATGATACAGGTACTAATCTTATAATCAAAGCTATCACAGAAAATGAAAGTATTCCTCTTTATAAGGCTCCCCTTATTATAATTTCAACTTTTTTAACCCATCTCTGTGGAGGATCAGTAGGTAGAGAAGGGGCTGCACTTCAGTTTGGAGGTAGTCTTGGTTACAATATTGGTAAGCTCATTCGACTTGATGAAGATGACAGAAAGATAATGACAATGTCCGGAATGGCAGCTGCTTTTTCAGCTTTATTTGGAACACCTATTACGGCAGCATTTTTTTCCATAGAATTATCAAGTGTTGGTGCAATGCATTATGCAGCGCTAGTACCAGGAGTTACCGCATCTCTTATAGCTGTACATATAGCAAGATATTTTGGAGTTGAAGGAGATGTTTTTGTTGTAAAAATTGTTCCTGAAATGACATCGGGACTTGTGCTTAAAAGCGGCAGTATAGCAATTATAGGTGCTTTTATCGGAATAATTTTTTGTTTGAGCATAAGATATGCAAGACAAATTCAGGACAAGATGTTTAAAAATCCATATTTTAAAGTAGTTGCAGGCGGCATCATAATAGTCTTATTGTCATATATATTTAGAAGTGGTGACTATAATGGGGCCGGAATAGAGATGATAGATAAGGCATTTAATGGATTATCTCCATATGAAGCTTTTATTATAAAGCTTATATTTACGTCTATTACTTTGGGAGCCGGATATAAAGGTGGTGAAATTGTACCAGCCTTATATATTGGAGCAACTTTTGGAAGGCTGTTTGCTTATTGTAGCGGATTTCCTAATCAGATGGCTGTGGCACTTGGTATGATTGCAGTTTTTTGTAGTATTACTAACTGCCCTGTAGCTTCATTACTGATAGCTTTTGAGATGTTTGGATATGAAGGCGCTCTTTACTATATAATCGTAGTAGCGCTAAGTTATACAATATCAGGTCATATAAGTCTTTATAAGAGCCAGAAGATAAAATATTCCAAGTTTACATATTAAAATGCTTTGGGTCATAAACATATAAAACTCATAAAAATATAAAAAGCTCTATATATAATAAAAAGTACCCTCCTTACCGGTATTTCAGGTTAAGAGGGTACATATCAATAAACTATAGAGCTTTTATTACTTTATATGATCTTAATATATTTATCATCATTCTTTGAGAAACCAACCTTATTTAGGTACGGAATGTGATCTTTAGATGGATTACTTATCTGAGCGACGTTTATATTGAAGCCTTTAATATGTGAAAACAGGTACTGTCCAACAGAACAGTCTCTGTATGCAGGAATAGTATAGTCATAATACAAATCATAACACCCGTCATTTATTCTGCCTGCAGTAATTCCAACAGGAACATCGGAATTTAAAATAATAAAAGCGGTATCCTCTACAGTAAGTTCTCTGTAGCTTGGGAAAAATGATTGAATATCTTCGCGATATTTTGAAATAAGGTCGTTAAGAACGGTATCATTTCCAGGAGCTTTGATAAGTCTGTATTCAGTACTGTTATTGCTGAGTTTACGCATATTAATGATGTTAATGATAATAAGGGCTACGTTCATTACAAGTGTAGGATATGCTTTTATGGCAATAGCATATATTACAGCAAGTACACTACCTGCGGTATTGATAATACGAAGCTTCATTACTGAAGTCATGAGCATTGATATAACTACAAGAAGTGAACCGGCATAACCTATGATATCGAAAATGCTAATATTAAGATCCATATAAAACCTCCGATTAGTGTTAATGATAGAATTAGTATATCATATCTGCCATATTGAGATGACAATATAAATAAATGAAAAAAGGGGATAATCTGTATATTTAATTTAAAAGACAGCCCTGTACGATATTGTTCGTATGGGCTGTCTTATTATGTTATGAGCTGCATTAAGTGATTTGAAACACTCTCTGCAAGCGCTCTTTCTCTTGCAATATACGAACAAGAGAAATAACATTTGCTATTATACTGTAGTATCCAAATTAGACCCTGTGGAATCTTTATTGGTACTACCATCAGCCTTGTAGGTCGAAAGAACTGATTCAAGAACGTTAGAAGAATTATTTTCATAAGAAGTTTTCTTGGATTCTTCTGTAGTACTTGTTGTATCAGTTTTGTCAGATGTAGAACTAGACTGACTCTCTAATTTACTGTAATAAGCAGAAAGAAGTTTTCCATAACTACCGCTTTTTATTTGGCTATAATCTGATAGGGATATGCTTGCTGCAACATTAGAGTCATCTATATTCAAAGAGCCTAACAGTGCGTTAGCTGTAGCTGATTTTGAACTTAATGCAGATTGCTGACTATAATTCAGCATACTTGAACTGGCGATACTGCCTATACTTATATTACTCATATTTTGCCCTCCTTAGCAGAAAGTACAAAAGCAATCCTTGCTTTTTAAGCTTTTTTTCAGAAAAAGTATGTATAATTTTTGACCAAGTTCTTGTATATAAAATTACTCATACTTATCTTACTTATCTATCGGATGAAAATCATAATAAATTAACCCATATTTTGAAAATTTTTCAAACATCTGATTATATGTTAGAATGTATGCGGTTAACAAGGATAATAAAACAGAGAAGAGGGTATTATGAAATCATTACTTAAATATCTAAAGGATTACAAAAAAGAGTCCGTTCTGGCACCTGTTTTCAAAATGCTGGAAGCAATGTTTGAACTTATAGTACCGCTTGTTATGGCGTCGATCATCGATGTTGGAATCGCGAATTCAGATCGCGGACATATCATCAAGATGGGCTTGGTACTTGTACTTCTTGGTGCAGTAGGACTTAGTGCATCAATTACAGCACAGTATTTTGCAGCCAAAGCTGCAACGGGATTTTCTGCTAAGCTCAGACATGCATTATTTGAGCATATTCAGAATTTTTCTTTCTCCCAGATGGATCTTTTCGGGACAGATACACTTATTAATAGAATGACAAGTGATATAAATGACGTTCAGGGCGGAGTTAATATGTTCCTGCGTCTGTTTATGAGATCACCATTTGTAGTATTCGGTGCAATTATAATGGCTTTTACAGTTGATGTAAAATCTGCATTTATATTTGTTGTAACAATTCCTCTTTTGTCAATCGTTGTATTTTTTATCCTGATCTGGACAATACCTCTTTATAGAAATGTTCAGAACAAGCTTGATAACGTTATGACAAGCACCAGAGAAAATCTGACAGGCGTTAGAGTAATCAGAGCTTTTAATAAGGAAAAGAGCGAAGAGGAAATTTTCAGAGACAGAAATACAGTCCTTAATCATGCGCAGCAGTATGTAGGTGCAATTTCGGGAGTTATGAATCCTCTTACATATCTCATGATTAATATAGCAACCGTTATTCTTATATATACAGGTGCTGTACGTATTAACATAGGCGTGCTGACTCAAGGTGAAGTTATAGCGCTTCTTAATTATATGTCTCAGATTCTGGTTGAGCTTATAAAGCTTGCTAATCTTATTATTCAGATTACAAAGGCAATTGCCTGCGGTAATCGTATAGCTACAGTATTAGAAACTAAAACTGATATGGTTGATGGATTAGATAAGATAGATGTTGATAGCTCAGACATAGCAGTTGAGTTCGATAATGTATCATTAATGTACGAAAACGATGGCGAGAATGTTATTGAGAATATGAACTTTAAGGTAAGAAAAGGACAGACCGTTGGAATTATCGGTGGTACAGGTAGTGGTAAGACATCTCTTATAAGCCTTATACCAAGATTTTATGACGCTACTCAAGGCCAGGTAAGACTTTTTGGCAAAGATGTCAAAAATTACAGTATCGAAGACCTTCGCTCTCACGTAGGTATTGTTCTTCAGAAAGCAGAACTTTTTAAAGGAACAATTGCAGATAACCTTAAATGGGGAGATGGTAATGCAAGTCTTGATGATATAAATAAAGCTCTTGATATGTCACAAGCCAGGGAATTTGTTGATCAAAAGGCTGGACAGACAGAATTTATGGTTGAACAAAACGGACGTAACTTATCAGGTGGACAGAAGCAGAGGCTTACTATTGCACGTGCTCTTATGAAAAAACCGGATATCCTTATCATGGATGATAGTGCATCTGCTCTTGACTTTGCTACAGATGCAAAGCTTCGTATGGCTATTGCTCAGAATGAAGGAAATATGACAACTTTTATAGTATCTCAAAGAGCAGCTTCAGTTCAGAATGCAGATATTATCCTGGTTCTGGATGATGGAAAGATTGCAGGAATGGGAACTCATAAACAGTTACTTGAAGAAAATGAAGTTTATCAGGAAATATATTATTCACAGTTTCCCAAAGAAGAAGTGATGTAATAACTGATAACAGTAACTAAGTTGTTTTAGTTCTTCACCTGAAAGCTAAAATGCAGCTTTTGGTCATAACAAAAGAGAGGCAGGAAACATGAAGAAATTCAGTCAAAAAGACGTTTTGATAAAAGTATTTAATTATATAAAAAGGTACAGAATATATTTATACATATCACTAGTATTGTCATTTGTAACTGTGCTACTTACCTTATATATTCCCAAACTGACAGGTCAGGCAGTAGACTTTATGTTTGGACCAGATCAGGTTGATTTTAAAGGTGTATTCGGAATAATAACAAAGATTATTGTATTTGTAGCAATCACAAGTGCTGGTCAGTGGTTAATAAACCTTTGCAATAACAAAATGACCTATAACGTAGTTAGAGATATAAGAAATGATGCTTTTCATAAGATTCAGGAAATGCCACTTTCATATATCGATTCACATGCTTATGGTGAAATAGAGAGTAAGATCATAAATGACGCGGCCCAGTTTGCGGATGGACTTTTAATGGGATTCACACAGTTCTTTTCCGGTGTAGTAACTATTATCGGCACACTAGTATTTATGCTTACAGTAAATGTAGGTATCACTATAGTAGTTGTTGCTATTACACCTTTATCATTTTTGGTGGCAGGTTTCATTTCAAAAAGAACTTTCCAGATGTTCAGTGAACAGTCCAAGATTCGTGGTGAGCAGACCGGATATATTAATGAAATGATCGAAGGTCAGCGTGTTATCAAAGCTTTCAACCAGAAAGAAAAAGTAATAGAAAAGTTTGATGTCATAAATGAAAGACTTAGAGAGAAATCTCTTAAAGCTACATTTTTCTCATCTTTGACAAATCCATCAACAAGATTTATAAACAGCCTTGTATATACAGGAGTTGGAATTTTTGGAGCATTATCTGTTGTATATGGACGAATGAGTGTAGGTCAGCTTTCTGCATTCTTATCCTACTCAAATCAGTACACCAAGCCTTTTAATGAAATATCAGGCGTTATCACTGAACTTCAGAATGCTATTGCATGTGCTGCAAGTATTTTTAGTTTTATAGAAGAAAAGAGTGAGATTCCTGATAAAGATGATGCAATTGCACCCGATCATTTTGAAGGAAATGTAAAGATTGATAACATTAGTTTTTCTTATGTTGAAGGCCAAAAGCTTATTGAGAACTTTAATCTTGACATTAAACCTGGCCAGAGTATAGCTATTGTAGGACCTACAGGATGTGGTAAAACTACTCTTATTAATCTTCTAATGAGATTTTATGATGTCAATAAGGGTGCAATTCTTGTAGACGGTACAGATGTAAGAGATATCTCAAGGGGATCTCTTAGAAATGCATATGGAATGGTACTTCAGGAAACTTGGCTTAAATCAGGTACTATCAGAGATAATATTACGATGGGCAATCCAGATATTTCTGATGAAGAGATGAGAAAGATTGCTAAAGTGTGCCATATTGATTCATTCATACAGAAACTGCCTAAGAAGTATGACACAGTTATATCTGAAAACGGAGAAGAATTCTCTCAAGGCCAGAGACAGCTTATGTGTATAGCAAGAGTTATGATGAGCAAACCTTCTATGATGATCCTAGATGAAGCAACTTCATCTATTGATACAAGAACCGAAATGAAGATACAGGAAGCTTTCAATGCTATGATGGAGGGCAGAACAAGTTTTGTTGTAGCACACAGACTTAGTACTATTAAGAATGCTGATATCATACTTGTAATGAATAGCGGAAATATAGTAGAAATGGGTAACCACGACAAGCTTATGAAGGAAAAGGGCTTCTATTATAACCTTTACATGAGCCAATTCCTCGGAAAAGCTATTTAATACTGTATTTTAATGCGGTAAAGTATTGAAAATTATTCGAAATATGAGATAATGGTATTTGTAATGCGAACTAGGAAATTCAGAATATCTACAACCAAGGAAAAAGGAGTTATGGGAAAATGACTTATGAAGAGTTGGTAAAAGAGGTAAAGAAGAATTATGGTGCGCTAGATGCCAGTGGTATTAAGGAGCATGTAGCAGTTCAGTTCAATATCGAAGGCGAAGCTGAAGGAGCTTTCTATGTAGAAATATCTGACAGCACAGTAGATGTTGAACCGTTTGAGTATTTTGACAGAGACGCAGTTGTAACAACAAGTGCAGATGTTGCTCTTAAGTTATCATCTAAGAAGATTAGTCTTAAGGATGCTTATGATGATGAAACGGCTAAGGTATGGGGAGATCTTGATAAGATTCTTTATGCATATGATCAGCTTTCATCAAAGGCATCAGAGCCTAAAAAGGCCGCTGCTACTAAAAAGCCTGCAGCTAAGAAGACAGCAGCAAAGAAACCAGCTGCCAAGAAAACTACAGCTAAAAAGCCTGCAGCAAAGAAAACTGCAGCTAAAAAGACAGCAGAAGCAGCTAAATAATAATTATCAAAATACTTAAATTAAGTAATGTTCAAGCGGACAAAAGGCCGGAATCGAAAATTCGATTCCGGCCTTTTTAAACCAAAACTCTCTCTAAAACATCATATTAATGATATTTAGCAAATATTATAGACTTCTTATAATAAATTCATATTATATTGTTTTCTTATATAGATTAAAACAAAAATAAATCTTCTTATAATGACTGAATCCAGAAGTCTAATTCTTTTTCTGAAATAACCATCTGATTGAGATTCTCTGCATCAAACTGTATTGACTTGGGATTTACAATCTTTGTTGTCTTACAACCTTCCTGTAAATCTGCAAGAGAATGTCCTTCATATCCACCATAGGTTACGAAAGGGACAACAATTTTATTTGAAAGATTATAATTGTCAAGGAATGTTGAAACTGCAGGAGCTATAGTATACCACCATGTTGGGGATCCGATAATGATCTTGTCGTAGCTTAATATATCATGAGTAAAAGGCTTTATTTCCGGCCTGAAGCCACTCTCGACTTCCTCTTTGCCCTGTGCCATTATATCATCGTAAGATCCGGTATATTTCTTTATAGTCTCTATTGCTTCGATATCGTATGATTTTTTATCTGCAATTCGTTCTGCGATTTTCTTAGTATTACCCATACTTTGTGAGTAATATAAAACAATAGTTTTCTTCTTTCTGTTAAAAAACATTTTGACCCTTTCTGTACTATCTATAGTAAATACTAACTCATAGATATGTTAATAAATATTTGTGAGTAATACAACTTTAACCATTAATACATTCTATACTAAAATCATATAACTGCATAGGCAAGTTTACTCTTTTTTATATTATTTGATTCTATGAATTTGATAAATTCATCCTCAGGCATTGGCTTTGAATGATAATATCCCTGAATATAATCTACACCTTGCATAGCGAGAATATCTTGTTGTTGTTTGGTTTCTACACCTTCAGCAAGTACGTGCATACCATATTCTTTCATAAAGTTTACACATAGATCAAGCATCTTGAGCTTTCTTGTATCAGTTTCATCCAGACACATCCATACAAATTCTTTGTCAAGTTTGATCATGTTAAACTGCATTTGGAGCATGCCCTTAAGGTTTGAATAACCGCTTCCAAAGTCGTCCATAGAGAAGCTGCAGCCAAAATCTTTGAGGTCCTGCATATTGCTTACAACAATATCATCATTATCTATATAAGCGGTTTCTGTAATCTCCAGATTAATATGACCAGGCTCTATTCCATAGTTTGTAATGTGCTTTGAAAGTCTTTCAGGAGTAGTAGCATCCATTACTTCTTTACCGGATAGGTTGATCTCAATATATTTAATTCCAAGACCTTCAAGATCTTTTTCTTTATAAAACTTACAAACTTTTTGGAATACCTGATCATCTATATCTTTTACGATATCAAGTTTTTCAGCTATAGGAATGAATACTTCCGGGGATATAAATCCCATACTTGTCGTGCCTTTAAGACGAACAAGAGCTTCTGCTGATACGTATGCATTTTCTTTAATACCATATATTGGCTGATAATATACATCAAAGGCATGCTCTTTAATAGCTCTTCGTAAGATGTCTTCAACAGTTTTTTCATATAGCATTTTATTGATAAGCCTTGTATCGACATCTATAACTCGTTCAGCCTGCTTAGCTGCATATTCTTCAGATAAGAAGTCTACTACCTGAAGTGCCATATCTTTATTGTTAGCATAAGTAGGAGCTTTGATAAGCTGAATGCGATATTTCCTGTTTCCAAGTAATTGTTTATGATTTTCGTGTAATGTCTCAATAAACTGTTTGGCTTGCGTTTTATCATCAATAAACATGGATATTGATTTATCGCTTGTAAGGAATACTCTGCGTCCTGAAGCATTCTTTTCCATAGTTGCAACTTTATGAAGATTATTTTTGATTTTTTTGCGATCTTCTTCAAAAAGAAGATATTTCTTATCTGTAAGAGTAAAAACTAATATATAAAATTGCTTATTACGTCTAAAACGCTCAGAAAGCATTCTTTCAAATGCATATCTGTTCATCAGATTATCATAGCCCTTAATACTATAATCTCGAGGATTCTCAGAAGCAATGAATACAAGGGTTGTCATTGCAAGTACAGGAGCAGGAGCTGTCCTCCATCCAATGTTAATAACCTGAATAAAGTTTAATATGAACCAAAAAACAACACCTATGATCTCTGCAGAATAAAGCTCGTGGTTAAGCAAATTCTTAAAACGAAAGCATAATATAAGTACAGAAAGCATGTACATAAAGCCTATAAAAGAACTGGCATATATAATAAATCTGTCATTAAATGCTGTGTTTCCTGCTATCAGGAAGGAAGCAAATGAAAGAATTATAAGCAAAGTTTCAATAGATATAGGAACAAATATATGTGCAAATCTGTTAAATGTTGTCTGCGTCATAGAAAAAAGCTGCTCGAACAAGTACACAAAATAAAAGAATGTAACAAGCGTTGATGCAAACAACTCAGAATGCTCAACCAGTGAAACTATAACGGGCGGAAAAATATTACTGTTAAGTTCACAAGCAGTATATGCGATTTCAAGAATTACACTTATTATCGTAGTCCAAAGATAATAAGTAAAAACCTTGGTCGCCAAAATTGGGAGCCTGGTCCTTTTGTAATATAAATATAACAGTAAACCAATTACTGAAAATGTAAAAATAGGTAAATTGTAAGCGTTCATTTCTATAACCTGTTAATCTAAAAACAACAATGTTATCCCCGCTTATTCTCATAAACTCTTCCCGCGATTTTAGAAAATATAATAGCAAATCCCAAAATCACCAAGTTATATTATCATAAAAACGGAATAATTAAAAGAAGAAAATTTAAAATATGATAATACTGATATTTAAAATTATGTTACAAATAAAATGTAAAAATGTACAAAATAACAAAGACTTTAAAAAAATTGCTAAATCCAAGCATGCGTATTTGTAAGAAGTTACAAAAAATACTTAAAATTCACTATTTAGCTGTAAATACTAACTAAAATATGCTAATAATATTCTTATCAAAAATCTATTGTAAACGTTTACATATCCAAACAACTAAATAGATATGGGAGGGAGAAATGAAAAAATCCAGTAAAGCTAGGATGTTAGCTGCTGTAATGGTAATACCATTAGTTGCAACTATGGCAACATCTGCTTTGTTACCGGGGACTTCTTTTGTGTCTTATGCAGAGGAAGTGGAACAGACAGTAGCAGTAACAGGGGTTTCATTAGATATGGAAAGCCTGGAAATCGAAGTTGGGGAGACGGCAACACTTTATGCAACAGTTGAGCCTTCGGATGCAACAATTACAGATGTTGAGTGGTCAAGTTCTGATGAAGGCGTAGCAACAGTAGTAAGCGGAGAAGTGACAGGAATTTCAGAAGGAAGTACAACAATAAGTGTAACTACTTCTGATGGAAGTTATACAGATTCCTGTAATGTAACAATAATAGATTCTACAGAATCAGAAATAGAAGAAGCAGATTCTACAGAAGAAGCAGATTCCTCTGAAACAGCTTCCACAGAAAGCGAAAATACAACAGATTCAGAAAGTACAGAAGCTGCGGCAAGTTCAGAAGCTGCGGCAAGTACAGATGAAGCAGCAGAAGAAAGTAGCGATGAAAACGTAACAGTCTGGGATTTTAGTTCTTCAGATTTTTATGAAAACTGTACTGAGAGTGGAGCAGGTGAGTATAACGGTCTTACATGGACTAATGGTAAATCACACAATAATACATATCTGTATTCAGGAAGCGGAACAATAACAGTTCCTGTTACAGGTAAGTGCCTTGTAAGTGTGAGCGCCAATTATCAGTACTCTTTTTATTTTAACTCCAAAAATGAAAGCTCTTACAATGTGAGTACAGGCACGACAGGAACAACAGAGACTTTTTCCTGTAATTACAGTGGTGAAAGCGAAGGAACAGTGACAATTACAGTGGATGGAACTTCTTACATCACAAAAATCGAGCTCTCAGATTATGATGAATCAGTAGAACTCATATATGGTCAGACTTCTGAAGAAGAATCCGAAGAAGAAAGCACAGAAGAGCAGACATATCTGGCAGAAGGATCTCCATCCAATTCAAGTGATGGATACAATCATGAGTATGATGTCTGGGATTTTGCAGGAGATAGTCTTGAAAACACAGATACCAATACTTATAACAACCTTCTGACAGAAGATATTATAAATGGTCTTTATGGTGACACTGTAGAAGCCGGTTCAACAGGTGTAACACTTGGAAGTTTTGATACAGGAACAGGTCTTTCTTTTTATAGTGCTAAGACCAATAACAGATTAAGATCTACAAATACAAATCTTTCAAGATATGATGATAAGAGTAAGACTGATGCAGATGGCAATACATACAGAGGATATATCTATTCCAATAGTAGCAGTACAAATGCAACAGGACTTATGTTTGAAGATCTTGGAGCAGGAGACATAGTATATGTGATCGCAGGTTCTAATAGCAATGCTGCAACATATGCATGGGGCATGGATATAGAATCCGATCCTATTCAGACAGAATCATATACTAAAGCGGCAGGTCTTGAAGAATTAAAGTTCTATGTACCTGAAGATGGGGATTATTATCTCTGGTGCACAGATGAAAAACTTGTAGTAGCAAGAGCTTATGTAGAACATGCAAATGATATTACTGTAACGGGTGATATCGAAATGCCTTCTGAGTATGACACAGAAGATGCAACACTTGTTTTCACACAAGAGACTAAAGATGGCGATGAACTCAGAATAATAACAACTGATGTTATTAACGAGGATGGCCAGTATTCATATAGCGTAGTTCTTAATAAGATGTATGACTATGAAGTTGCACTTGAAGGAGCTAATGGATTTGTAATTGATTCTACAAAACTTACAGATGGGGTTATTTCTATAGATAATATTTCAGATAGCGAACTTGTAGTTGATCTGACAGTAACTAAGGTTGATGTAGTGACAGTGACAGGTGAATTCAAAAATCTTACAGCTGAAGCTGCAAAATCTCTAGAGCTTACAATCACAAATCAGGAAGAAGATAGACCTTATACACCAGTTCTTACAATAACAGACGATACTAATGAGTTTACACTTGAACTTGAAAGCGGACAGGTATATGACCTTGAAGCATCTGGCGTTGATGATTATGAACTTGTAACAGAATCTATTACAGCAGATGAAGATTGCGAGCAGGATATTGTATTTAAGGCAAAGGATACATATCTTATCGATGTAACAGTAGAAGGACCAACTGAAACCGAGCTTGCAGATCTTACTCTTAAATTTACAATTTTAAAAACTCCTATCACAGGTGAACTTGACAGCTATAGCTACAGCTTCACGGGACAGGACGTAATTGATGGAACAATAGCACTTAGAGATGGCCAGTATCATATAGAGGCAACTCTTGACGGATATGAGATGGCTCTTACATCAGATCTTAAAGTAAATGGTGAAGATACCGCTAAGATAATTGTAATGGAAAAGGCTTCTGAAGATGAGACCATTGCTTATTCAGAAACAATAACGGTTGGTACTGATAAAGATTATACAACTATCAATGATGCACTTGATGCTGTCCGCAACATGGATAGAGATGAAGATACACAAAGAGTAACAATCGAGATTGATCCTGGTGATTATCAGGAAATGCTTATTATAGATGTTGCTAATGTATCTCTTGTTAATAGTGCCGGGGATAGTGCAAGCATTGAACTTGCAAGTTCAGGTGTATCAATAGCTGATAACGCAGTAAGAATTACTTCATACTATGGACATGGCTATACATACTATTCCATGGATGAAGACTACAGATACAATGAAGAAGTATTAAAGGTTAATCAGGAGAATGGATATCCTACAGTAACTAATCCAGGATCTGGAACAGCTACAATGTGGAATGCAACAGTTTATGTTGATGCTGATGGATTTACAGCTTCCGGAATAATATTCGAAAACTCTTTTAACCAGTATGTATCAGAGCTTGCGGCTACAGATACAATAGTGGCTCAGGCTGGAGCAAAAGAAGGTTCCGATGGTACAAGAGATGATCTTGAAGAAGGCAGTACAGTAGTACAGCAGAAGGCATATGTAGAAAGAGCTGCAGCACTTGCTCTTTCTGATAATCTCTCAGATATAGTATTAACAGATTGTAAGGTAGTAGGACGTCAGGATACCCTTTACGGTGGCAAGTCCACATATGCAGAGTTTAATAACTGTGAAATATATGGTGCTGTAGACTATATATTTGGTGGAATGACAGCAATCTTCTATCAGTGCGAGCTCAAATTCAATACAACTGATGACAAGAATGATGTAGGTTATATTACAGCTGCACAGCAGACTTCAGGCCGCGGCTACCTTATGTATGAATGCCATATTACAAGTGTAGAAGCCGGTACTGACGTAGATTCAAGCTATTACAGTTATACAACAAGTAAACCAGGATATTTTGGAAGACCTTGGCAGGCTAATACAAGCGAAGTAGTATTCTACAATACAACAATTGATGCATGTGACAGCACTCTTGCATCTACTTATGGCAGTGAGTCACTTATTCAGCCTGCAGGATGGCTTAATTCTCTTGGCGGCGAAGGAATGATGTATGAATATGGTACAGAAGAATCATCAGGAGTAGATAATTCTTCAAACAGAATTCCTTCATGGACTACTTGGACCACAGCAGATAGCGTACTTACAACACCATATCTTGCCGATGGAACAGAAATAACACTTGATGCTTTTAGAAAAAATGCATCAGAGCAGACAGAACATACATGGGAATTCTCCACATATGGATCATCTGTTTCTACAAGTTATAACAGCGCAACAGTTAATTCTGACGGATCAGTTACTGTAGCATCTACAAACGGCAAAGGTAAGCTTGTTCCTGCTTCAACAGACGGCCTTGCATTCTATTACACAACAATAGATGCAGACGATGAGAACTTCACACTTGAAGCTGATATAACAGTAGATAGCTGGAAGCTTTCAAATGGACAGGAAGGTTTCGGCATTATGGCAGCCGATGCTGTTGGTGTTAATGGTGATACTTCTACATTCTGGAATAACTCATATATGCTTTCTGTTACAAAGGTATCTTATACTGGTGACAATGGAAATGCATATACTATGAAAATAGGTGTAGGAGCGCAGGAAAAGAAAGGTGTTACAGCGGATAACCTTGAAACAATCAAAGGCGGAGATGTAAGCGATTTTTCAAGTACAATGTACACACTTGAGACAAGTGCAGCTGATGAAGGTCTTGATGCCGGAACATATAACATGTGCGGCAACTATACTAATACATCCGGAATGACAGATGTATCAAACCTTACTACAACCTTCCATATGTCTATAAGAAGAAATAACACAGGTTATATTTTGACTTATTCAGATACAGAAGGAAATGTAATTGGATCTCAGCTTTTCTATCATCCGGATGAAGGCGATAATCTTACAATGATTGATACAGACAATATCTATGTAGGATTCTTTGCTTCCAGAAATGCAACAATTACAGTAACTAATGCTACTCTTACTACAGTTGCTCCTTCAGATGATGATGCTAAGGAAGATCATCCACTTACCTATACAGATCTTGAAGCAGGATTTGAATCTGCAGATTTTGCTAATCAGGAAGATTATGAGCTTGTGTACTATGGTAATGCAGATGGAACACTTTCAATAGTTGACGAGGATGGCAATGTGATCCTTGAAGAAACTGAAGTAACAGCTGATAGCAAAGTAAAAACAGACGTTACCTTAAAAACAGGCGATAATACTTATACAGGAACATTTGTACCTGACCCGGAATTTAAATTTGATACATATGAAGTATTAACATCATATGATACTGTAACATTTACCATTACAGTCAATTATGAGAAAGGTACAAGATATGTATATTATGTAAGCCCTGATGGAACAGAAGATGCAGAAGGTTCCAAAGACGATCCTATGGACATATACACAGCAGTAACAGTTGTAGAGCCTGGAGATAAGATTCTTCTTGCAGGAGGAACATACGAACTTTCAAGTACAGTTTTAGTAGAAAGAGGAATTGATGGAACTGAGGATAAGCCAATCTATATGATGGCTGATCCAAAAGAGGCAGAAAGACCGGTATTTGACTTTGGAGGAAGTTGTGCAGGAATGATCCTTGCAGGTGACTACTGGTATTTCCAGGGATTTGATGTTACTAATTCTCAGAATGCACAAAAGGGTATTCAGCTTTCAGGTTCTTACAATACACTTGATCAGATCCATGCTTATAGAAACGGAAATACAGGTATCCAGATAAGCCGTTATAAAGGAACAGATACATATGAAGACTGGCCTTCATATAATACAGTTCTTAACTGTACATCATTCCTTAATGCAGATGCAGGATATGAGGATGCAGATGGATTTGCAGCCAAGATCACTGTAGGAGATGGTAATGTATTTGATGGATGTATTGCAGCATATAACGCTGATGATGGATGGGATCTCTTTGCAAAGGTAGAATCCGGAGCAATCGGAGCAGTAACAATTAAGAACAGTGTTGCATACATGAACGGATATGTTCTTGATGAATCAGGAAATCTTGTAGATGCAGGTAACGGTAACGGATTCAAGATGGGTGGATCATCAATAGCAGGCGGACATATGCTCATTAACTCCGTAGCATTCTGCAATAAGGCTAAAGGTATTGATTCTAACAGTTGTCCTGATATTCAGGTAACCAATAGCACATCATTTAATAATGGTTCATATAACGTGGCTTTCTATACTAACGATGCAGCAAATACAGCATTCGTTGCAAACGGTGTTATCTCATATCGTAACGACGGCGGTGTTGATGATCAGTTCAAGCTTAAAGGCACTCAGGATGAAGCTGATGTATATGGAACAAGCAACTATTATGTAATAGATGGCGTTTCAGTTAATAGTGAATCAGTTACAGTTGATGATTCATGGTTTGTATCAGTAGACTCTGACACAGCAATAGGAACATCAATGACCTCAGAGTCTAATGACCTTGTATGCGGAATTACAAGAAATGCTGATGGAACTATCAACATGAATGGATTCCTTGTTCTTTCTGAATCTGCAGGATCAGATACTGGAGCAACAGTAGAAGGCGAGAGCTCAGAAACAGTAGTTGTTACTAAAGAGGAAGAAACTCAGGTAAAAGATACTTCAGAAAAACTTGATGGCAAATTTATAAGAAAATGGTGGAACATCTATTATCAGCTTTCTGATGGTACATACCTCACAGGACTTCACAAGATTGAAGGACAGCTTTACTACTTCTATGATAACGGAGCAATGGCAAGTAACACATTTGTTACTATTTCAGAAAAGACCTATTACTTTAATGACAGAGGTCAGGCAGTAAAAGGCTTTATGACTCAGTGGTTCTTCAACACCTACTACTTTGATGATAACTGCGTTCTTGTACAAGATGGATTCTTTACAGTAAACGAATTCACCTATTATGCTAGAAAAGATGGCCGAATCGTTAAAGATGATTTTGTAAAGGTCACAAGTGAAGATGGAAGCGTTCTTACATACTTCTTTGACGGAAGCGGACACATGGTAACAGGATTTGTCAAAAGATGGATGTGGAATACTTACTACTTTGACGAAAATGGCGTTATGGTTACAAATTCATTTGTCACAGTAAATGGCAATACCTACTATTTCGCAGCTGATGGCCAGATGGTTCGTTACTGGAATACAATAGATGGAAAACAGTACTACTTTGGCGATAACGGAGTTATGGTAAAAGGATGCGTCGAGATGTGGTGGACAATCTATGTATTTGATGAGAATGGAGCGCTTATTGAAAGTCACAGCGTATATGAGAGAGCTTGTAACTGGGTAAGGATAAGGCTGGGAGGATTCTCAATAAGAATGTGATCTATTCAGAAATCAAAATGTAAATAAAAATCAGCAAAATAAAATCCGATCACTTGTTATCTTACAAGTGACCGGATTTTAAGCTTTATAGGTTATTCATAGTCTGAAATATAGCTTTCAACAGTTTCAATAACATCCGCAACGTAATCTATATCATCTACGACTGAATCAGTCAACTCAAGCGAATGATTAACATCAGGGATTTCGATAAGCTCTATATGATTCTCCATTGCAAGCTGTTCTATAGCGCTAGTGTTAGCCCATGGATCATTGGTGCCATGAAAAGCAAGCCCATAGCCATCTTGAACATACTTAAAGGTTTCTTCAAGAGGAGTATAGTAGATCTGACCAGCAAGGATATTGTTTTCCAGAGCATATTTGGCTGCCATAATAGTGCCAATGCTTTTCGAGAAGAAGAATATGCAATCATCATCTCCAGTATATTTATCAAAATCAACCTTGGAAAGCTGTTCACAGGTCTGCTTCCATGCAAGATCAAAGCATTCTTTCATTTTGCTTTCATCGCCTCTTACGTTAGAAGGGAAATCTGTATAATCAAGGGCTATAACATCAAAACCATGGGTCTTGGCAAGCTTTTGACTGTAATATAATAAAGGTTTTTGATTTGTATACCCGATTCCCGGGAAAATAACAGCAAGTTTCAAAATGGTACTCCTTTCAGTGCCTGCATATGCTTAAGTTGCAGCTCATTGTACTTGGTAGTTTTTAAATATTTGGCGGGTCATAAATTCATATTCGGTTTCAAGCAAGCTCGAATCGAAATGACTTTTGACTCTTACGTCATATTATAAAAGAGAACATAGGATTCTTCTATATAGTATATGATCAAAATACATCAAATTAGAAAAAATATGTCGTTTATTCCAAAAAACATGCATTTCGTCGGAAATGTATTTATTTGTATAAATAAAGTGGTATTATATCATTGGTCCGTAAAAATGACCAAATCTAATATCTATAACGAAATGTTTTGGGAGGAAATATGAGCAAGACAAGTACATACATTAAAGATGAATATTGGAATAAGTTCTATTATCAGGTTAGAGCATTTATTATAGGAATGGCTGTAGGAATGTTTATCAGCGTCGCTGAAAGATGGGATATATCAGTACTGGTTTCTAATTTAGGCTATAGACCCAATAACAGCTATATTTTTTCTTCTTTGTCATTTGGAATAGTATTTCTTATAGTCTACACGGGAGCTGTGTTTGTTATTCCTTGGTTTAACAGAAGAACGGAGGGCGTTAAAGTTCTTATTGTTATGCTGTTTCCTATAACATTATTTGTATCTTTTATAATAGGACTCGTTGCTTTTATACCTTATACACTCCACTGTTTATATAGAGCTTATGTTTAAAGAGAAAATGCCGCACACTTCTTTAGGTGAGCGGCTTTTTTTCTATGTTCATTACAATTTAAAACAGAATAATTTTTTTGATGATTGATCAATTGAAAGAAGATAATGATTTTTACAACGATCAATTGAAACAAGATAATTATTTTGATAAAGACCAATTAGTATGGAACATTTTTATTGATAATATCAAATCAAAAAAGGCTATTTATAATAGTTAAAAGAAATCCAGCTGCAAATAAAGCGGCTAAAATAATAATTGCATAATACCATTTAATACGTCCCATGATGATCTCCTTTAGTATGAATGACATAAATTAAAAATTACTGTTCATAATTGTATCATGAACAGAATCTATATGATTTAAAACCCCTTATGTCATGTTATCATATAAGAGGAGATTTTTACTATGGATAATATAAGAAAAATAATTTTTCATGTAGATGTTAACAGCGCCTTCCTTTCCTGGAGCGCTGTAAAAATATTAAAAGATGATCCTACAGCAATTGATCTTAGGACAATACCATCTGCTGTTGGCGGAGATGTTGAAAGTAGACATGGCATTATTACAGCAAAATCCATACCTGCCAAAAAATACGGAGTGACAACCGGAGAACCGGTTGTTAAGGCCCTGCAGAAATGTCCAAATCTTGTAATGGTTCATAGTGATTTTAAAACATACAGGGATTATTCTCAGAAATTCATAAGGATTCTTAAAACATATTCTCAGATCATAGAACAGGTTTCAATTGATGAAGCATTCATTGACATGACAGAGCCGGTTAACGACATGTACAGATCTGCCGGAGACATTGAATGTACCAAAGAAGAAGCCTTAAAAGAGTTTGCCCTTATTATGGCAGGCAGAATAAAAGATGAAATTCGAAACACGCTGGGATTTACTGTAAATGTAGGAGTTTCAAGCAATAAGCTTCTTGCTAAGATGGCATCTGACTTCGAAAAGCCTGATAAGATCCATACTCTTTTTCCAGAGGAAGTCAGATCTAAGATGTGGCCACTTCCTATAGGTGAATTGTATGGCTGTGGTAAGCAAACATCTGCAAGACTTTCGGAACTTGGAATGCGGACAATAGGAGATGTTGCAAATACTGATCCAAAGCTTCTTCAGGATGTGCTTGGGATAAAGCAGGGAGGATATATATACCAAAGCTGTAATGGCTATGGAAGTAGTGATGTTAATCCTTATGAGGAAGATGCAAAAAGCTATTCTAATGAAACTACTACCAGATTCGATATATCTTTTTCCAATTATGAGAGTGAGATGCCGCAGATACTTAAATGGCTATCTGAAAGCGTATCAAGGCGACTTCAAAGAGACGGAGTATTTGCTTCTACCGTATCTGTAAGCGTGAAAACCGATGCCTTCCAAAGAAGGTCAAAGCAAGTAGGAATCGGTGATTCAACTAACGACGAAGAAATAATATTAAAGACTTCCAAAAGATTAATGGATGAGCTTGTACTTGGAGAAAATGGCTTGTTCGCAAAAGGCTACAGTATAAGACTCGTAGGTGTTGGAGCGTCTGACCTTGATAAAGGTGAATACAGGCAGATGAGCTTATTTGATCTTGGAGCTCAGAATAGTAACTCCAAAGGCAGTCAAAACGCTGTCATAAATGATGCCCAGAGAGCAGAAAAGCAGCGAAGACTTCGTGAAATGACCAAAAGTATTGAAGACAAATATGGTGAAGGAATAATTCATAAAGGAAGATGAAAAGGGCCACGGTGGCCCATCACATGATCCTATAGAAATAATATTATGTCAGTATGATGTTAGTCTGACGTCTTTCTGTTATATTCCCATTTGAAGACAGCAGCAAAGATGATAACTGCATAGCCTACAAAGCTCAGTACATCAGGAATTTCACTAAGGAACAGGAATCCAAGTATTGCAGCAAATATAACCTGTGTATAATCAAAAACAGAAATCGATTTTGCAGGAGCGAGCTGATAAGCGGCTGTTATATTGAACTGGCCTACAGCGGCAGATATACCTGAAAGTATAAGACATCCCAGCTGCCATGGAGCCATGGGCTCCCATTGCATGATCATAAAGGGAAGTGTGAGCATGCAGGAAAAAAGCGAGAAGTAAAATACAATAGTAGGCCCTGGCTGTCCAAGCTTACCCATCTTATGAACATAAGCATAGGCAGTACCTGCGCCAAATCCGCCATATAAACCAACAAGTGCTGGAAAAGAGCTTAATCCAAGGCCAGGCTTTATTATGAACAAAGCTCCGGTGAAAGCCAGGATAACACATAACCAGTCCACTTTATTGGGGATTTCTTTCATAATAAAATAAGACATTATGATTGCAAAAAACGGAGAAAGCTTATTGAGCATGTTGGCATCTGCAATACCCAGATGATCTATTGCCCAAAAGTTTGCTATAAGTCCTGTAGTACCGAAAAGGCAGCGCAAAAACATTGAGGATTTAGCGTTCTGGACTATTTTAAAACCAACCTTCTTTTTAAATAAAGTATATACCGCGATAAAAAGAGCAACGAAGTTTCGGAAAAAAGCTTTTTCCATTGTAGGAAGATCGCCTGAAATTCTTACAAAGAAAGTCATAAGAGCAAAGCCAAGAGCTGCTAATAGAATATGTAGTACAGCAAGTCTTAGTTCCTTGCCAGTTGGTGCTGAATTATTGTGATTAGATTGTTCTGCCATATATTTTGTATCCTTTTGAATTTAATATATCTGAATAATAAATCAATCAGACAACTAATTCAAGGAAAGCGTAGTCGAAGAATGATTATTTCATACTTCAAACTTTGAATGTGTGCTAATATCTATCATTTATTAACTGCCAGAGATAATCATATTACAAAAGATAAGCATATTCACAAAATGTGAAGTTTGAATTACTAATTTAGACTAAATTATAAAGGGAACAGAAGATTGCAAGCACCAACATTCCAGTCGCTAAATAATAGACCTGTCGTTTGTCGGTGTTACAAAATTTCTGTTCCCTTTTTTATATAGAAGAAACTGATATTACTACTTACTTAATAATAGTCTGATCACCTCTGATATCACCATATTTATCAGCTGTAACTGTGCCACCAAGTTCTTCTGCTACATAAGCCATAACAGCTTCGTCCATAACAATACCGGTATCGAACTGATCGCTTGCGGATGCAAATCTGTAATATGTATCACCGCCAGCAGCACAGAAGTTGTTGGTTACAACTGCATATGTATCAGTCAAAGAGAATGGCTGACCATTTATGCTTTCGATTGTTACACGAGTAATTGCGGATGGAGCATAGTATGTAGAATCTGGATATGCTTCTCCCTGCTGATAAGGCTTTGTTGTATCAATAGTGAACTTAATACCTGAAGTCTGAGGATAACCACCAATTGCCATAGGAGTGCAATATGTTGATGCTTCAAGAACTTCAAGAAGTTCAGCGCCTGTAACATAGACAACAGCTACAGTATTACCAAATGGAAGAACAGTATTAATATCATTCTTTGTAATGCTGCCTGCTTCTATTGAAGCTCTGATACCACCACCATTTGTGATAGCAATAACATGATCTTCAGGAACATTGATAGAACCGCTCTCTTTAAGAACAGACCACTTAATAGCATCTGTGATAAGATCGCCAAGGTTTGTCTCCTCAGTTCTGTTACCAGGATCACGTTCACCGTTTAAGTCGATAGCTGTATAACCAAGAATCTTGTCATACTCAGCATTTACTCTCTGGAAAATAATATTGGCATTAGCTGAAGTAGTAACTTCCTGTGCAAGATTTTGAAGTGTAATAAGATAATGGTCATCGATCTTCTTGGTTGCATTATCAATCTGAATAATACCAATATTTTCAACCTTAGTACCTGTTGACTGAATAGGCTCTCCGGATGTTCCCTGAGTCATAACTGTATGTGAGTGACCATCAATTATAAAATCAATACCCGTTGTATTTGCATACATATCAATACTTCTGTTTCCATCAGGAGCAGACTCCTCATCTACACCAAGATGTGAAAGACAGATAACAAGGTCAGCACCCTGAGCCTTAAGCTGATCGGTCTGAGCCTGAGCACATACGTAGTTCTCAGCCTTGTTAAGGAAAGAAATTCCCTTTATCATAGCAGGATTAACCTTGGTTTTGGTCTCAGGTGTTTCCATACCAAAGAAACCAATCTTAATACCTGAAGAAGTATTATAAATAGCATTAGGAGTAAAAAGAGAATTACCTTCAGAATCAGTAACATTAGCACACAGAACTTTGAACTTGGCATAATTGAAATTAGATCTGAGCTGATCATAGCCATAATCAAATTCATGATTACCAATAGTTACATAGTCATAACCCGCAGCATTCATCATTGTGATAGCATCAAGGCCCTTAGTAGTACTAACATAAGGCGTTCCCTGACTGTAATCACCTGCATCAACGAGAATAACTTCTGCACCACGCTTTGTGAGATTATCTCTCAAGGATGCAACATAAGCGTATCTGCTGATAGCGCCATGTACATCGTTGGTATGGATGATAATGGTCTTACCGGATAAGTCCATCGGAATATCAAGAATAGTTCTTACATCCGCTGAAAAATCCTCCGCATGTACCTGCATATGTGTGACACCTGTTGCCACAACAAGTATAAGAGCAAGTATCATTGCAAACAACTGTTTCAATAACTTCTTACATTTCATACTTACAGTACCCTCCTTACTGTTATTTGTAGCTGATTTAGCGCCTACATAATTAGTATAGATACTATACGGTTTAACATCAATATATATATTTAATAAAGAAAGCAATTTGATATTTACTTTGATCAAGGCTCCATTACGTGCTTATTCATTGAATTATAAGCCGGGCAGTAAATGATTATTTATGAAACTATCATTCAATAAGACATCACTAAATATAGAAACATAGAACTTGAAATGATAATTTACCATATGAAAATAGGGCGATTAGTCATAAATTGCTTGCGATATATTGAAGTTCAAAAAGAAAAACTGAAATGAAAGCATAAAAACACACTTATATATGGAAGAAACACAACAAAGAAAAAGGCTGAAAATAAGCAAAGTTTCCATGAGTATCAGTAAAGATGTGATATTTATATTTATGCAAAAATAAAATGTTTCCAATTGGTAAAAATCACCAAATAAAACAATAGAATTAACTAATTATACCAATTATAATATTTACCAAAAAAATATAGCAATAAATGAGAAAGATTGAAATAATTGAGTTTTTTCTAAAAACAAGAATGAAAAAACATCAGCAAATAAGCGGTTTTGAGTAAATGCAAAATTTCTATAAAGAATTTTGCATATTTAACAAAAAATGATAAAAAATTATAAAAATATGATAGATTTAATGATAGTAAATAATTTATAATCTTTGACAGTATAAATCATACGAACTCACACACACATTTATATTTTTTCAATAGTATACAATGAAGTATATAAATTCATTGCGTGGGATAAGTGCGGTCTATTATACTGACGGGTCTGGATCATGAGGGGATCAGGATCTGGTGATTTATAAAAAATAGGGATGGGTGAGATATGAATAACACGGATTTTATTCAGCTTGAAGAAGAGGATGAGATTGATCTAGCTGAACTCTTCTTTGTTCTAAGGAAGAACATTATTGCAATAGCATTATGCGCAATAATCGGTGCCACTGCAGCGTTTGCTTATACAATTAATTTTATGACACCGATATATACGTCATCTTCAATGATCTACATTTTTTCAAAAACAACCAGCATAACAACAGCAGCTGATCTTCAGCTTGGTTCACAGCTTACAGTCGATTTTGAGATCCTTGGTACAAGTAGACCGGTTCTTGAGAAGGTTATCATGAACCTGGGGCTTGATACAACTTATGAAGACCTTCTTAGAATAGTAGAGATTGAAAATCCTACTGATTCAAGAATCATCAGGATTACAGTAAAGAATCCGGATGCACAGCTTGCTTCAGACATTGCAAACGAGATTGCAGATGTACTTGCGGACAGAGTTGCACAGGTAATCGATACAGATAAGCCTTCATCTGTAGAAGATGCTGTACCGGCCAAAGAGCCAACAAGCCCGTCTGCGAAGAAGAATACAGTACTTGGATTTATGGCAGGACTACTTCTTGCAGCAGGATTTGTTCTTATACGTTACTATTCAGACAATACTATTAAAGATGAGGACGATGTAAAGAAGTATCTGGGACTTGGAACATTTGCTTCCTTCCCTCTTGAAGTTACGATTGCTAAAAACAAAGGAATTACTAATAAGACAAGGAAGCATTGATCATGTCTAAAAAAAGACTTGGCGCATGTATACTATTAGTATTGCTACTTGGAATCATCTCGGCGATAGTTGGTTACATGATATCTGACAAGATTCACAGTGACAGCGTTGCTCAAAGCATTCAACAATCAGCACATGCAAGCATTACAACACCAGGTAGTAATAGTCTTAAAAGTAGTACATCAGATTCAGAACAACAAACGATTACAGATAATACGACATCAGGTTCAGGCATTTCAGCAACTTATCAATCACCAATAGACTTTGACACATTACAAGCTTCTAATGAAGACATATATGCATGGATATCAATACCGGATACAAGTATAGATTATCCCATAGCACAGCATCCAACAGATGATTCTTACTACCTCAATCACGGAGCAGATGGAATATATAGCGATTATGGATGCCCATATACAGAAACATCAGATAGCAGTAATTTTATAGAATTTAACACAGTGATATATGGTCACAACATGAATAACGGATCAATGTTTGGTTCGCTTCATGACTATGAAGATGAAGACTTCTTCAAAGAGCATAGAACGATATATATCTATACTAAAGATCATACATTTACTTATACAGTATTTGCTGCGGTTATGTACAGTGATGCACATATACCTTATTACTACGATGACAATATTAAAGAGGACAGAGAATCTTTTCTCAAATCTCTAAAGACAGATAATGTAAAAGAACGCAGCATATATTATGAAGACATGGATGTAACAGCAGACAGTAAGATCGTAACGTTGTCAACCTGTGACAAGAAACTTAGGAACAACCGCTTTCTTGTAGTAGCAGTGATGACGCAGATGGACGGACGAGCAATATCTAACAACTAGGCTACTTGTAATACGATCGGGACATGAGGTCAATATGAGTCATAAACATAAGCACAGACACAGAAGACATAAAAGATTCGGACGTGAGGAAAGAAAAACCTTCCTTATACTAATGGCGGCAGCACTTGTCATTGTAATAGGAGCCGGAGTTTATGGATATAGAAGTGCGATAAATGAAAGTCAGAAAGTAGTAAAAAGAATAGAAAAAGCTCAAGAGCCAGTAGATTCACAGACTCAGGCTTACACGGCAGATACAGATGGCGCAGCTTCTGCTTCTGCAGCAACTACAGCTATAGTTGATAATTTTGATGGAACACTTACCTATAAAGGTGTGAAATATAAACCAAATACATCGATAGAGACAGTTCTGTTCCTGGGTATAGATGATTCGGATCAGACAAGGCAGGGAGCCGGAATCGATGAGGGCGGACGTTCTGATACCATGATCCTGTTTATTGTAGACAAGGACAAGGAGCTTATAACTCCCCTTGAGATCAACAGAGATACAATGGTAGGCGTTGATATATATAATAACGACGGAGAATTCCTATATACAGGTCAGGAACAGATCACAATGCAGTATTCCTATGGACGCTCAGCCAAGGAAGCCTGCAATCTGACCAAGCAGAAGGTTGCAGATCTTCTTATGAGGACACGAATCAATAATGTCGTATCTCTCACAATGGAAGGGATCGAGCCTTCAGTAGATGCCATAGGCGGTGTAACACTAAGGCTTCAATCAGATGAAACAGACCTTGATCCAATGTATACCGAAGGCGCAGTTATAACGCTTAATGGTAAGGATGCTTACGACTTCGTCCATACAAGAGATGTTGAAACAAGAGGCAGTAACCTTGACAGAATGTCAAGACAGACCCAGTTCATGCTTGCATTATCACAGACAGCAAGACAGAAGGGCTCTGATATTATAAATGTCATGGAAGAAGCTGCCGGTGACTATCTGTATGAGGATATGAACGCTGATATTGCAGACTGCTTTGCCAAGTATGAAGTAGCAGATACAGTCTACATGCTACCGGGTGAAAACGTCGAGGGAGTATTGCATGATGAGTTCTACGTAGACAATGAAGAACTCACCAGCTTAATAATACAACTCTTCTATGTTGAGGGATAACCTGCATAGAAACAACAATTTATTTCAGAATGAGGGATGAGATATGAAAAAGAGAATTCTAACAGCAACAGCAGCAATCGTAGCAGCAATGACACTTGCACTTGGAAGTGTAAGCGCACTTGCAGCAAGCAGAACAGACACAGCAGAAGTTCTTGGAGCAACAAGAGACAGAGAAGATGCCGGCGAAGCGGCAGTACTTGGTGCAGACAGAGCTCAGAATTCTGTAGAGGTAACTA
>NZ_JAILQF010000063.1 GCF_024699075.1 Butyrivibrio sp. | reverse complement strand
GATTCCAATAGGATTTTTTGATAATATTGCGCCTGTCCTTGCAGGTAAAGATGATGCTTATCTTCTTAGCCCTATTCTTGATGATATGACAGGATTTCCAATGACGCATGTCTTTTATGGAACACATGAAGTAATGTACGCATATCTTGAAGATATGCAAAAAGCATATGATAAGTACAATGTTCCACTTATTGTGCATGTAGGTGAGAATATGATGCACTGCTGGGGAGCCATGGAATTTGTTCCTGAAGCACAGGCAGTGCGAAAAGAATACTTTAAAGCACTTGCATAAGATATCAAACATTAAATAATCTGCATAACCTTGAAAATTGCGGCGCATTCTCGTGACAGTCGTGTGAGGCTTCACTTATGATAAATCCTGGTTATGCAGATCATTTATTTTTTACAATAGTTTTACTTGCAGCTGTTTATGTATTTTACTTTCTCTTTTTAGAATGATTATTGTCATCGCGAGGGCATTAAATTTAATCATAGGAGAAAGTATATGAAAAAGAAAGCAATAGGAGCTATCGCAGCTGGGCTGGCAGCATTAACTGCTTTTGGAACACTGGCTGTATATAATAATGGCCTTAATGAAGCTCATGCATCAACTACAGACACAAATATTACAGAAACAGTTACAGAGAGCACAGAACAAGATCAGACGCAGGTAGCAACAGGCGCACCTAAATATGTATTTTTATTTATCGGTGATGGTATGTCTTATCCGCAGATTGAAAGCACAAATTATTATCTTTCTGCACTTGAAGATGGGACAAGTATGGGAGATAAGGAAGAAGGAACTATTCTTTCTAAGGAAGAAGACTATCTTAGTTTTATGAATTTCCCAATAGTTGGAAGTGCTCAGACATATGACAGTACATCTTTTTGTCCTGATTCTGCATCAACTGCAACAGCGCTTTCCACTGGCTATAAGACATATAGTGGAACTATCAACATGGATGAAACAGGTACTGTAAGTTATGAGACAATAACAGAAAAGCTTAAGAGTCAGCTTGGTTATAAGATCGGTATCATCTCAAGTGTTAATTTAAATCATGCAACACCTGCAGCTTTCTACTGTCATCAGGAGAAGCGTTCAAACTACTATGATATAGGACTTGAACTTATAGACAGCGGATTTGATTATTATGCTGGAGGAGGATTATTAAAGCCTACAGGTGCTAATGGGGATCAGACAGACCTGTATACACTTGCACAGCAGGCAGGATATACAGTTGTCAAAACTCAGGCTGAAGCAGAAAATGTTACAGCAGCTACAGGTAAGACTATCATAATAGATGAAAACCTTGCTGATGCTGATGCTATGAAGTATGAGCTCGACAGAGAAGACGATGAGTGGGCACTTTGTGATTATGTAGAAAAAGGAATTGATTGCCTTTACGAAGGTAATGACAACGGATTCTTTATGATGGTAGAAGGTGGCAAGATCGACTGGGCCTGCCATGCTAACGATGCTGCATCTACAATGGCTGATACCAAAGCTTTATCAGATGCTGTATATGAAGCTGTAGAATTCTATAATGAGCATCCAGCTGAGACACTTATCCTTGTAACAGGCGATCACGAAACAGGCGGTCTTACAATTGGATATGCAGGAACTAACTATGATACTTTCCTTCAGAATCTTTCCAATCAGAAGATAAGCTTCCAGGCTTTTGATGATGAATATGTAGCAAAATATAAGGAAAATGGAACAAGCTTCGAAGATGTAATGAACGATATCACTGATCTGTTTGGACTTGTAGCACAGTCTTCAACTAATAAGGCAGAGGATGGAGTAACATCTGATAGTTCTGATTCTCATCCAACAGGAGTAACATCCGGTAATCTTGTACTGACTGATTATGAACTTGCCAAACTTAAGGCAGCATATGATAAGACAATGACTATGACCGAAGATACAGAGCTTAGTCAGGAAGAGTATATCCTTTATGGAAGCTATGAACCACTTACAGTAACAATCACACATATTCTTAATAACAAATCCGGAATATCATTCACAAGTTATAGTCATACAGGACTTCCTGTAGCAGTATTTGCTCTTGGACAGGGACAGGCTTTCTTTACAGGATATTATGACAATACAGAGATCTATGATAAGATGGCTGTACTGCTGGGAGTACAATAAATAATGCAGAAGAATGTCAAAAATCTTATCAGTAAGATGTGGGGACCACAGCCGGCAGGCTTGAAGTCCCTTTTTATTGGATTTGTAATAGTTGCAATTCTATTGATCATTCCAACAGGTTATGAAAATGCTGTTATTTATCAGGGAACTGATAAAGTTAAGGCGCAGATTATAAATGTTGATGATTCTGCAATTATTTCAAATGGACTAATAAGAACCGGGGAGCAGCTTTGTGAAGTAATGATCAAAGCGGGTAAATTTAAGGGGCAAAGCACCTATGCGGTAAATCTGTTATCAGGAAGTCTTGCGCAGGACAAGGAATTTGCAGTAGGGGATATGGCTTTGATAGTTGTAAGCTATGATGGTGACAAGATCATTTCAGCTACAATGATCGATCATTATAGGATTAACTGGGAAATATTCCTTTTTGCTTTTTTTACTTGTCTGTTAGTATTCTTTGCAGGTCCTGCAGGAATGAGATCACTTATATCTTTTTTGGTAACAGTATTATCAATTTGGAAGATACTGATCCCGTCATGCCTTAGGGGAGCTAATCCTATTATGGTCGGAGTTGTTATTGTAGCATTTCTGACTGTCATAATCATCCTATTTGTATATGGGTTTGAAAAAAGAAGCTTTGTAGCTATTTCCGGAAGTATGCTTGGAGTTATGACAGCACTAATACTTGGAGTTGTTTTTACAAAACTTTTTAAGATTCACGGAGCTATAATGACAGATAGCGAATCGCTTTTATACGCAGGGTATGGGGATCTTAATCTTACTAATATATTTATGGCAAGTATTTTTATTGGAGCATCGGGTGCTATGATGGATCTTGCTGTAGATATAACAAGTGGTATTAGCGAAGTAGTACATAAAAAGCCAGAAATATCCAGCCTTGAAGCAATTGGGAGTGGAATAAGGATTGGACAGGCTGCTATGGGAACTATGACAACTACGCTGCTTCTTGCATATGCAGGAAGCTATACTACCCAGCTTATGGTATTTATGGCTCAAGGTACACCAATAATAAATATTTTAAATTATAAATATGTTGCAAGTGAGATTCTTCAGACACTTGCAGGTTCATTTGCTCTTGTGACTGTTGCTCCTTTTACAGCACTTGTCGCAGGGATTGTTCTCACAAAAGATTCATATCATATGGAAATCAAAGATAAAAAAGCTAGTTAGATCAAAAGACATGGCCATTTGAATGGGATAAATATATTCTAGTTCACATACAGACTCTCTATATAACTATGATTAAATCCCTCATGTATGCCGATATAAATATATAAAGCTATATAATACGCCTGAAACTTATCAGGAATAGGCGCAAGCAGTAAGACAGACTTTGTTATATTTATATCAATCCGGTTCATTTAATGAACCGGATAAAGAGAGGTATAGATGCAGGT
>NZ_JAILQF010000061.1 GCF_024699075.1 Butyrivibrio sp. | reverse complement strand
CCAAAAGTCAATTATCAAAAAAGCTATAACCGTAAGCGTATTAACAAAGCCCCCGACAGAATATATCACTGCAATCGCAAACGCAGTATATGTCTGTCCTGACAGGACATATTTAAATTTGTCCTTGGACTTTTGGACATGCTCCATGTACTCGCTTCCCCAAAGTACTTTGTATATCTTACGTCTCATGTTCCATAAAAGATCATTGCCTATACGGATATACAGCCTGGTATTTAATCCTGATAAAAGAGATAAAAGAAAATAGCCGATAACAAACAGCAGCACAGCTATCGCAAAGGTATACACCGCTTTATCCGTTTCCAGCATATCGATCATGGCATTTATACCAAGCGGTATTGCCATCTCAACTGCGATCAATGCCATCATTACTACAAAGGCACCAAATAGTAATCGCTTATTTGATGCAAACATCATTTTTACAATTTTAAAATAACTTTTCATAAGTCCCGAATCCCCCTTTATTACTGCATTCAGGCTCTAAATCTACCATTCAAAATCGTGAAAAACAAGACTTTAAATCGGCTTGCCACCTATGCTATAATAGCTACAGGGATAAGGAAGTAAATGCTTATCTATTAATAAAAAACCGCGATGTAAGTTGCCATTTGAAGTGGCTGTTTACATCGCAGTTTTTGCTATTATACTATTTCTATTACTCGAATTCATCAACTTGCTGAAGATTGATATGGGGCATTCTACTGTTATTCAAGTATGTCTTTAAACTTTCTTTCAAGAAAATAGCGGTAATCTGGCTGATCTCCAGCTTCTTTGTATTCCTGAATAACTGTCTTTCGAATCCACTCCAGCTTCTTTGGGCTTTGTTCTTCATACCTTACAAGTTTGATCAGCCCTTTGTTTTCTGCTGCCAAAATCTCTTCATAAGCATCAGGAATATATTCACAATCACATACTGGTACTGGAATGTTTGAAGTTCCGGCATCAGGTATACCTATACAATAGCCGGAATCTGTTATATCTTTCGCTGTGTAGATATATCCCGCATTTCCTTTGTATGTTTCTTCAAGAGCATTTGGATAATATTCTTCCAATTGGAGAATTCCATTTTCATCAAAGCCATATGGTCCCCATTTCGACCATTTTTTGCTATGCTCAAAGCCTGTTTCTTTGCAGTATTTTTCAACGGCGTTACTAAGATAAACTAGAACATTTTCTCTTTTCTTTGATAGATAAACCAGCGGAACTCCGTGATTGGAAATGCGTGGTTCCAAGGTCTTAAGATCTTTAATTGGTGATGCATGATACCAGTTCATGAACTTGTTTCTCCGCTTCCAAATTTATCATCCAAGTGCTAGTGAAAATACTTATTGTATATTATAAATACTTTAGAATCTCTTCAATATGTTTCACATTCTTGCTGCCCACAATTACATGGTCAGTTCCACTTAGTGCAAACTCAAGTAGCTCTTTTACCGAATGTTTCTTTAAGGCATCTCCCATGGCAAATGGCATACTGGCTATGGTTTCAAGTCCCAATCTGTGGCAAGCTTCTGCCAAAGTCACTTTCTCGCCTGCAACCATCTGGCTCACAGTACTCCGAGGATATGGGCAATCAATGTTATACTCAAAAATCACATACTTAAGACTGCTTTTTCCTTTTCCGGCATTTTCTGCTCTTCTTTTTATTTCTTCCAGTTCAAAATGCCATTTTGCTTCCAATGGGTCTTTTCCCATATATTCTAAAGCAATGCCATAGGATCTTATTTTTCCTTCTCTCACCTTATCTTCATACCAGAAAAATAGTTTTTCCATTTTGTTATAGAACTCTTCTTCTGACATTCCTGATCTTGATATCTCCGGGATATGGATATAGTGAATATCAATTGTTTCAAGTCCTAGATTCTGAAGGCTCTTTTCAAGTGCTATTTCAAAAAACGTAGGGTTCAATGTCTGATACAGGCCATCATACTGATAGAAATCTTCCTCTGTAATTCCTTGCGTTTTCAATATATTTTCAAGGTACATTTTAGGATTAATTCGTTCTGTAATATCTCCAAAAAGAAGTCCCGCTTTTGATGTAATACAAAAATCTTCTCTGCGTAAAGCACCTGATTCAATAAGTGCTCGCAGTGCTATGCCCTCATCCTTTTCAGAAAGCATGCCTCGGTAATTTATAGCTCCGTCTATTGTATTGATACCATGTTGCAAAGCATATGCTATGGCACTGCGATACTGCTCTGACACTATATCTGTAACGTCTCCCAAATGAGTGCCCAGCGCCAAACGCGACATAGCCACATTCGAATAACCTTTTATCATATATACCTCCTCAACATTTCTTTTCTCCCAATTTAGCAGTGCAGCGTCCATAAAACAAGGCTTTAAATGCTGTATTTATCTGTGGTATAATATATATAGAAAGAGTAATGGCGCCACGTTAAGTGACGCCATTTCCTATTAAACAAAAAAGGCAAAAGTTTTTACACTTCTGCCCTTTTATAATCTGGTAATTTATTCAAATGATATGTTTGTACTCCTGCTGCCTTACAAGGATCAGTCAACAGGTATTTCTTCTGCCAGCTCTTTTCCTTCTGAATCCAAGTAACAATTGTATACTCCATCTCTATATTCTATAAGCAGATACCATTCTTTGCTTATGAGATTACCATCAAGATCTATAAGGCCATATAATCCGTTTGTTTTCGATTTTACAAGTAAGCAAGTAACTTTTCCTTCAGAATTTCTGTAACCTTCGTAGGTAAGATACTGGTCAGAAGTAAACAATACTCTTCCGCCTTCTCCAAAAACATAAGTATTTTGATAGTCATCTTTCTTTGTAGTATAAAAGATATCTCCCTCTGAACGTCCTTGGCGAAAATCATAGTCAGAAGATAAAAGCTCTCCTTTATCATTGATATAGTAAAACTTTCCATACTCTGGTTCTACTTCAATAATTCCCGCACCATAATCACCTGCATGTATACCATCTGTTCTTCCAAAAGTATCATCTATAAGTTCTTTTCCGTTTTTATTCAAGATATTAATCTGATAATCCATGTCCAAAACAAAAGCAAATGCTTCGTCATAATCAATACGAAGATACCTGTATTTTGGAGGTGTAAGTACTACGCCTTCATCAGTCATCAATCCATAACAATCATTTAATTCACTATAATAACATCCGATTCCATTTCTAAAAAACAAATAATCATTTTTTGAGTAATTATATATTCCTTCCATTCCTCCGTAAACGAATATAGGACGATCTAAAGCAAAATGGAAACGACCTTTATCATTATAACCACACCATTCTATAAAAGTATCCAGAGCCGTCTGTCTATATGTTTTTTGAATTTTCATACAATCAGGCGCATCAAACAACACATTGAAATTCTCATCAATGAAATAGCCATCGCCAACGTATCCAAGACCATTTTCATCATAAAAAATTTCATTTCTATAAACAATCCCTGTATCTTTGTCATTTGTAAAGCTATACAATCCGTATTTGCGATCACATAATCCTGTCCACTCCGGCATTAGATTACTACTTGCATACTGAAAAATATAATCAGTCCTAAATCTATACCCATTTCCATATTCAAAACCAGCTTCAATCCGCCCATCTTCATCCATGTGATCTTTTACATGGAAATCCTTGTATGTATATCGAGCACCTAAAGTTGTTGCTAAAATGGCGCCTCCTATAATTAGTTTTCCTATATCACGCTTTGTAATCCTTGTGACTATTACTTCTTTTATAGAAGTAATCTTGCAACTATCTTTATCATATACATCAGCAACCATTTTAATCATGTTAAATTCAATTATCACTCTTATAAAAAACAATGCATAGATAAGATACAATAATATAGACTGCCTCTTATTTATCAAAAGTATAAAAATAATGCCAATAAGAAAATTGCAGATACACCATACTATAAGCTTTTTTAATGCTGCTCCATTACTGTCTTTATGCTCATAAGAATGTAACGTATTGTAAATATCATAAAGTAAAAAACAATATAGAAGGATTTCAATCACAATCCTTAGAATATACACTACTGCAAGTACAATTGGTATAATCCCCAATGAAGCATTGCCGCTCATAAACACAAAATATATTTCCACAAGATCGCACGCAATAAGGGTTTTAAACATAAACCTTATCTTATTAAAACCATGTATTTTTGAAGTCAGAAGCTTCATCGATCTATATACAAAAATCATCACAACGATCTTTGCAATATACAGCACATAATCAACTTCCTTGGTAATGAATGGCACATAGTGACTTAAAACATGCAAAAACACTGATATAAAATTTGTAAGAGCAAATATTATGAATACTTTTTTCAGATTTATATTAGTCAAAACGCTACCTCGCAATAATCATTTACTTTCTGGTCAATCATCGAAGATCCTTAAGAAAAGTTCCTTTATTTCACCTTTATCACTTATAATTGCTTTACCAAACAGTTCAGTATCAAATTTAAACACACCATCTATGAGGTAAAATCTGCCTTCATCTGTATAAGTCCTGTAAGGATCTGCGCCTGTACTGAACCACTCAGCATGATTTCCTGATAGTTCTGCAAATATATTATAAATACAGCTTTGCCTATGAGATCTTCTATCACATAAAAAGACAGGTACATTAACAACTATTTTTCCATGTGCATCAATAAAATGTCCAGAATAATCCCAAGCTATACCAGTGCTATCAAAATGTAGTTCTTCATCATAGATTGCTCCTGTATCAAAGCCTGTACTTGTATCACGCAATCCGAATTTACAATATTCAAAACTATTATCAATTCCCATTAAGTTACGTTTATAGTATTGCTCAATGTTTTTCGGCGTATCAGACATATATACAGGAAAATCATTTTCATAATAGCAATATCTCAGGCACAAAAAAGCCAGAAGAAATAATATCAAAACAATATTTCTAACAATTCTAAGTTTCGATAAGTTTTTTGCTTTTGCAATCATCCAAGTAGCATTACCCGATGCTTTTTCTTCCGAATCCAAAATGCCATCCAATGATTCCAGTTTTTTAAATAGGATATTACAATCATCGATAGTAGTGAACTGCGTTAAGAACCTCATAATAAGCGATATAAAAACCAGAACGACTATCGAAGTGTTTTTTAGTATTATTACAAAAAAGACCACAACAGCTAAAAAAATGTTAACTCCTCGCCATGTGTTCTTCCATTCTGTCGGATCTAATGAAAAATCAATGTCTGTACCATACAGCTGTACCCAATAAGCTTCATGATACATAATGCTCCATACTTTGTAATCAAGATAATATTTATAAGCATAGATCAGACAGATTACGCATTTCATAAAACTGGTACTACCAGTCATATTGAAATAGATAAATACTAATAATAATTCCAATATGAAAATCTTCTTTTGCTTTTGAGCTCCAGCATCTATTCCCAGCTTTTTAAGTGTCTTATAAAAAAGAAATATGATAAGAATATGCAGAGTAGTCAACAATGTATCAACAATCATTCCATACACATGTACAAAGATTCCCATTAATGACAAAAATGGATATATTAAGGAAAATACCACATGAATCTTGGCTATTCGTTTAAAATCACACAGATCATTTATTTTAGAATCTATCCTATTAAGCACTTTAATCTATCTCCTCATACCATGTTATTTAAGAAATATAACAATTCTTCCCTCATCGCTCAAGGTCCCCCCAAAAACAACTCGCCACTAAAAAGGGTTTTAGCTTTAATAATTCAAATAATCTAACTGTAATATCATCTAATTTGATATTATCACTCAACATCTTGTCTAAACTCATCCTTCATGTTTTTTACAAAGCATGAAATCAAGAAAAAAACATTGATCGAATCTCTCAACTATTAATCCCCTCCAAAAGCTTATTAATCTGGTTCATGCGATTATAATATTTTACGCCTTAACGCATCTTCACGTGCCAGTATCTGACGAAATGCATTATTTTCGCGATAAACTGCACATATGCACGGCAAATACCGAATGAGTGCCCAGCGCCAAACGCGACATAGCCACATTCGAATAACCTTTTATCATATATGCCCCCTCAACATTTCTTTTCTCCCAATTTAGCAGTGCGAGGGGTTCCCTTTCGGGGGACGGTGTCAGAACCTCTTTTCTTACTTGGTTTTGCGAGATTCTAAAAAAAATCAAGTCCCATCTTCCGCAGACATCAAAAGGCTTAGCCCTTTTTCGTTATCTCTCGGGCCGGTAATATGGCTCAATTTTTTATGTTTCAACACAATGAATCATTTATATAACAACAATGAATTGATAATTGATTTCTCTACCCATTGTCGCTATGCTTTGTTTGTAAGCTTACAGAACTAAAACGCAAAACATTTTGCCGGTTGAAAATGACATTGGAGAGTGATGTGGAATGAATATTACAATAGGAGAAAACATAAAGAAATTAAGGACCCAAAAAGGTGTTACGCAGGAAAGACTTGCTGAAAGCATTGGGGTTACTCCGCAGGCTATCAGTCGTTGGGAATCTGAATCAGGATATCCTGCGATAGAGTATCTGCCTGATATAGCCGGTTTCTTTGGCATAAGTGTGGATGAGTTGCTGGGTGTTAAGCTTTCGGAGCGTGAAACAAGACGTGATAATATTTATACTGCAATAAATAACATAGAAGAATCTGGGTATAATCGTGCTTCGATAGATTTGTTAAGAGAGGCTCATGTGGAATTTCCAAACGATATGAAGATAAGTCTTTCTTTGGCTAAGGCTTTATGCTCCGAAATGTTCGAAGAAAATCCCAACACCGCATTATTAAGGGAAGCAGAGAAAATGCTTCGAGGTCTCATCAGACAGTCAGATGATTATGATTTTAGGTTTGAATGTATCAAAAATCTGGCAGTTCTTTACAAAGAAGCCTGGAAGGATGAACAAGGCTATGCCGATGTAGTTAAAATGCTCCCGAGCATTTGGTCATGCAGGGAAATGTTTATCACAGATTTCTTTAACGGAGCTAATCAGGAAAAGGATGAAATCAGTGATTGCTTAGTTACTCTGTCACGTTGTCTGGTCAATAATCTCCGTGATTATGTGGCATACATTCTACCGAATGAGGAAGATAATTGGGATGCTAAGATTGGCTATTTTGAACGCATTATAGACTTTTGCAAGCTCATATCGGAAATAACGAATGAAGAAAAGTCAGCTGATTTTAATGGCGGCATTGCAGTACTGTACAGATATATATCAACTTATTATGTGGCTCAAGGAAAAAAAGAAGAAACCTTAACCAGCCTTGAAAATATGCTTGCCCATGTAGAAAAAATCTGTACCGGCACATCCGATAAAGAGTTACCTCACAATACAGCATGGTATTTCCTGCGCTATATGGAACATAAAAGATATAATCCGGTATTTAAAGAAAAGAGGTTTGTTGTCATTAAAGATAGATTGGAGAAAATGGCAAAGTAAATACATCGTTCAACTCTGATCTTCCGTAGGCAATTATATGAATGACCATCTCCCAATTCTTGGAAGAGCAAAAAAATAAAAGGTGACTTCTTTTACCGAAGAAGTTAAGCCTAAGAAATTGGTCCATGTTACGCTTGTTACCTCAAACGGATATAAGCGAAATAAGTATTCGGATGTAGTTCAATAATTCTGTACTTACATCAAAAACCCGTTCACTTTAACGTAAACGGGTTTTTGAATTATAATCTTTGTTCTTTATGATTCTGTATCTTTTTTCACTTCATACTAAAAGTCATGAATTTATACTATCTCATAAAGATTATTTTCCAGGATATCCGACTTCTTCTGCCCTTTCTGCAAGCATTTCGTCTATCTCATCCTGTGTATAAGTTAAGACGCCTGCATCGCTGAATGCCTGTTTGATCTCACTGGAGTCTTCATAGTCGGCATCTGTTGAAATATCTTCAAAGTTGTCATCGAATATGTAGTAATGATAATATTTATCGCATGTCTTATAATCTGCATCAAAATAGTATTGTTCTACGCCGATGTGATCGACATCAAGTCCGTCAGTACAAACGTCTGCTTCATTAATTCCTGATGTATACAAATTGAAGTTATCCGCTAAACCAAGTGATACTCTACATCCATAATAAAAAACATATTCGCCGTCTCCATTTAT
>NZ_JAILQF010000055.1 GCF_024699075.1 Butyrivibrio sp. | reverse complement strand
AGACAGTTCATGAATTATAAGACTATTATGGACAGGATCCGTTCAAGCACTGTTGGATTTGTATCTGATAATTTCCGTTTTCGTGACAAGGATGATCCTGAGAAGTTCATATGGAAGACCTTCCTTATGGTAGATGCATCTACATCAAATGAAAGCCGTGTATATGCATGCATAAGACCAAGTGGTTCTACTGCCCGTATGAACAGTTATCAGTCCTATCTTGAGTCTAAAGATGATCCGGCTGTTAACTTATGATGAAAAAGAGAAAGTACTAATTTTGAAAAGATGCATTTAAGTTGCTATACTGTATAGAGATTTTTAATACCCCATTACCGACGGTAATGGGGCCTTAGTTGTGGGAGAATTTAAGATGGATAACAGACAGCAGGTTGATAAAAGAGTAAGTATTATAGTTCCTGTTCATAACGCAAGCGACTATATTGCAGATACCATAAGAATGGTGGAAGAACAGACCTACACCAATTGGGAACTTATACTTGTTGATGATGCGTCAACAGATAACAGCATTGAGACGATAACAGGTGCTATAGAAAGCAGTTCTTTAAGTCAGGAGCATTTTGTGCTTGTTCTTAAGGATAAGAATGAAAAGGCTGCTGCTGCGAGAAATACAGGACTTGATAATGCTACGGGAAGATACATAGCCTTTCTTGATGCAGATGATGTATGGCTTCCTCAAAAGCTTGAAAAAGAGCTTGAGTTTATGGAAAAAGAAGGCGCTTCTTTTGTCTTTATGTCTTATGAATTTGGTGATGAAAATGCAAATCCTACAGGAAAAATAGTGCATGTACCTGACAAGCTTGATTATAAGCACGCTCTTTCAAGGACTGTCATATTTACTTCCACGACCTTATTTGATACAAGATACCTTGATAAGAAACTGTTATATATGCCTCAGATAGAGAGCGAAGATACTGCAACCTGGTGGAATATATTAAAAACAGGTGTTATAGCAAGAGGCCTTGACATGCCACTTATAATATACAGAAGGCCTGCGCATTCATTATCATCCAATAAGCTTGTGGCAATAAAACGTATATGGGGACTTTACAGAAAGATAGCTCATCTTAATGTCTTCTCGTCTTTTATTCATCTTATTGGATGGGCATATAGGGCAACTGTAAGAAGGATGTAGTGTTATGGGAGTATTCGATCATATTATAGATTTATTTAATAAAAATAATAGAAAAGAGAGTAACGAAGAAGTGATAATAATTGCAGGTTTAGGTAATCCGGAGAAGAAGTATATTGGAACAAGACATAATGTTGGTTTTGCTACTATAGATGCACTTTGCGATAAGTATGGGATTGAACTTACAGAGACCAAGTTCAATGCTGCGTATGGTAAAGGAATGATAGGAGGCAATAAGGTTATTCTTATGAAGCCTCTTACCTATATGAACAGAAGCGGAGAAGCAATAGGGCCTATGTGCCATTTTTATAAAGTTGAACCTGAAAATGACCTTATAGTAATATCAGATGATATTGATCAGGATGTAGGTAATATAAGGGTTCGTCCTAAGGGAAGTGCAGGAGGTCACAACGGCCTTAAATCCATAATCGCACATTGTCAGACAGATGGTTTTACCAGAATAAGAGTAGGAGTTGGCCGTAAGCCAGAGGGCATGGATCTTGCTGATCATGTCCTAAGTCACTTTAAAGGCGATGAAGAGGTTAATCTTAAAAACGCGATAGATAACGCAGTAGCAGCAGTACCGGTGATCCTGGATGAGGGAACTGATATAGCTATGACTAGATTTAACCGTAAGGTGGTCTGATATAAGATTTGCCTGGAATAAAGATTTTTAATAATACAGACTCTTGTAATAAAGAATCTGTAGAGTCGTTTACTATTATAGAAAGAGGAGTTATATGCGTGCAATAGAGGCGCCCCTGCAGGAACTTCCTGCATATGCAGAACTTGATAAATATCTTGATAATCCTTTTGCCTGCGCAGAAGTCATAGGATGTCTTGATTCAGAAAAGCTCCATATGATAAACGGGCTTGGAAGTCAGGTTCGTTATCGCATAATCGTGACAGATTCTGACATAAGAGCCAAAGAGATATTTGAAGATTATAAATTCTATGACCGTAATGTAACGGTCTATCCGGCTAAGGATCTTATATTCTATCAGGCAGATATTCATTCCAATGATCTTACACGTCAGCGTATAAGGACTATGCGCCGACTTATAGAAGGCCGTCCTGTTACGGTGGTTACGACCTTTGCTGCCCTTATGAGCCCGCAGATTCCTGCTGAAGTTATAAGGAGTAATATCCTTTATCTTGATAAAAGAAAACCAGTTGATGAGCAGGATATAGCCAGAAAGCTAGTAAACATGGGCTATGAGAAGGTATATCAGGTAGAAGGCCCCGGTCAGTTCTCCGTTAGAGGCGATATCATCGATGTATTCGACCTTACAGAAGAAAACCCATACAGAATAGAGCTTTTCGGAGATGATATTGAATCTATGAGATCTTTTGACATAATGTCCCAAAGGTCCCTTGAAAAGCTTGAATCAATTGAGATATATCCGGCTTCTGAACTGATACTTACAAGGCAGAGGCTTGAAGACGGTTTTGATAAAATAACAGCTGAATTTGAAACAAGATATGATCAGCTTAGGAAAGACTTTAAGACTGAAGAATCTGCAAGGCTCAAAAACTATATTGAAGAGAAAAAAGAAGAAGCACTTGAGTATGGAAATATGTCAGGACTTGAGAGCTTCCTTAGATATTTCGTAGATGAGCCTTCAACATTTCTTGAACTTTTTAACAGCGGAAGTACCATGATCTTTATAGATGAGCCATCTCATGTTCAGTCACAGGCCAAGGCCATAGGAGATGAGTTCAGGGAAAGCATGATAAACAGAGCTGAGCAGGGATATATACTTCCAGGGCAGATGGATCTTCTTTTTTCAGAAGAAGAGGTCATTGCAAGGATGGGTAATGTCAGAAGAGTCCTTCTAGAAGCTATCCCGCTTCCTGCATCCCAGAATCATTATGAACCAGGAAAAAGCTTCGAGATTCATACCCAGACTATAGCTCCCTATAATAACAGCTTCGATCTTCTTGTCAAGGATTTAAAGAGCTATAAAAAAAGAGGCTACAGAGTCCTTATCCTATCAGGCTCAAGAACAAGAGCTAAGAGAATAGTAGAAGACTTAAGAGATAATGAGGTTACAGCTTCTTATAGCGAAGATCCCGGGCGCGTACTGCAGCCTGGAGAGATCATGACTTATTATGGCCGCATATTAAAGGGATTTGAATATCCTGATATTAAGTTTGCTGTTATATCAGAAAGTGATATCTTCACAGAGCACAAGAAGAAAAAGAGAAAGAAAAAGAAGGGAATGTCAGGAGAGACTATATCCTCAATGGCAGACCTTCATCCCGGCGATTATGTAGTACATGAAAGCCATGGTCTTGGTATCTACAGAGGTATCGAGAAGATAGAGACTGATCACGTAGTCAAGGATTATATCAAGGTCGAGTATGCTGGCGGTGGCAATCTGTATGTGCTGGCTACAGGTCTTGATGTACTTCAAAAGTATGCCTCATCCTCAGAAGATACTACGCATAAACCAAAGCTCAATAAGCTTGGAAGCCCTGAGTGGAACAGAACTAAGGCCAAAGTTAGAAGTGCTGTTGATGAAGTGGCTCAGGACCTTGTAGAACTCTATGCCAAGAGACAGCAGACCAAAGGCTTTGAGTTTGGTCCTGATACTGTATGGCAGCAGGAATTCGAAGATGCTTTCCCTTATCAGGAGACTGAGGATCAGGAAGCTGCAATAGAAGCGGTCAAGGCAGATATGAGATCTCCTCGTATCATGGAGAGACTTATCTGCGGTGACGTAGGATTTGGTAAGACAGAGATTGCTATAAGAGCGGCATTTAAGGCAGTTCAGGACAGTAAGCAGGTAGCAGTACTCGTGCCTACGACTATCCTTGCTCAGCAGCATTATAATACTTTTTCTGAGAGAATGAAGGACTTCCCTGTAAGAGTGGACATGATGTCCAGATTCAGGACAGCCCGTGAACAGAAGAAGACCGTAGAAGATCTTCGTAAAGGCCTTGTAGATATCGTCATAGGAACACACAGACTTCTTTCCAAAGATGTCCAGTACAAAGACCTTGGGCTTCTAATTGTAGATGAGGAGCAGAGATTTGGCGTAACTCATAAAGAGAAGATCAAGAAGATCAAAGAAAGTGTAGACGTACTGACCCTGTCAGCTACGCCTATTCCACGTACTCTGCACATGAGCCTTGTGGGTATCAGGGATATGAGCATCCTTGAAGAAGCTCCCAATGACCGTCAGCCTATCCAGACCTTCGTATGTGAATACAACGAAGAGATGGTAAGAGAAGCTATAGTAAGAGAACTGTCAAGACAAGGGCAGGTTTACTATGTTTATAACAGAGTTAATGATATAGCAGATGTAGCTGCAAGGATACAGAAGCTGGTACCGGAAGCAAGCGTGGCCTTTGCCCACGGACAGATGTCTGAGCAGGAGCTTGAGAAGATCATGTACGATTTCATAGACGGAGATATAGATGTACTGGTATCTACGACTATCATAGAAACAGGCCTGGATATCTCAAATGTTAATACCATGATCATCTCTGATGCTGACAAGATGGGTCTGTCCCAGCTCTATCAGTTAAGAGGCCGTGTAGGAAGATCCAGCAGGAATGCCTATGCCTTCCTTATGTACAAAAAGAACAAGATGCTCAAGGAAGTTGCAGAAAAAAGACTCTCTGCCATAAGAGAATTCACAGACCTTGGTTCAGGCTTTAAGATCGCTATGAGGGATCTTGAGATAAGAGGAGCAGGGTCCCTTCTTGGAAGGAAGCAGTCAGGACATATGATGGCAGTAGGCTATGATATGTACTGTAAGATGCTCAATGAAGCCGTTCGTAAGAAGAAGGGTCTTGAGTCTGCATATCCTGAAGACTTTGATACATCTATAGACCTTGACATAGATGCTTATATTCCTACTAAGTATATCCTCAATGAAGAGCAGAAACTTGAGATATATAAGAGGATCGCTAGTATCGAAAACCTTGGCGAAGCTGATGATATGAGAGATGAGCTTAGGGACAGATTCGGAGAAGTTCCTGACAGCGTAGATAATCTTCTTAGAGTTGCTCTTATGAGAGTCAAGGCTCATAGTCTTTATATGCGCGAAGTTAAAGGCGGAAGTGGTGAGATAACCTTTGAGATACTTAGAGAAGCTAAGATAAAGAGCGAGAATATACCGCTTCTATTAAAACACTACAAAGGGAAGCTATCATTTAAGTCTAAAGGTAAGGTTATGTTCATCTATACATATAAAAAAGATGAAAACCAGAAAAAAGCAGAGCAAAATCTGCTATGCGATACAGAAAAGCTCCTGACGGATATGGAGCAGGCGCTTCTTAAGGTATAAAAGTTTGGTGAAATTAATATGTTTAGGGCACGTGTCAGTATTTGACACGTGCCCTATTATATATATAAATAGTATGAGATTAGAGAAAATTTATGCCATAGCTACAGATCTGAGCATCAGAGCCTGCTTCTGTATATAAGAAAGCGGGATTTCTCCCGTTTCAAGACTGTCAAGGTCAGCATCAAGTTTTTTAAGTCTATTTTTTGATTCTGCAAGATCAAATGATTCTATTGAAAGACCTGCCATAGCAAACATTAAAGTAAGTATAAAGACATTTCTTATCTTTTTATCTCTGATAAATACAATATCAAAAGGTACCGGAGACTGATCGTTACTTATCGTGTAAGTATATTCATTGCTTATTTCGTCAAGCTCTATCTCGGATTCCAGTATCATATACTGATCGTATCCTGTGAAAAGAATCTTAGAATAAGTCTGAGCATCCTGCTCACCCAAAAAAGCTATCAAATCCCTTTGGCCATCCAGTGAAATTTTGTAAATAGTTAAAGTATTGCCCATTATAAACCTCCAAATCTAAAAATAAAAACCGGCATACAAACTGCGATAAATAACCCAAAAGCGGATACAGGATGTATTTGATACATGCTCAGAACTACGAGGATGTAATTCTGATAACGTGACTTTAAAATATAAATCGGCATTTGGTTATGAAAAGTTTATTGTTTTTTGAGAGGATGTAAGCAATAATTAAATAGCAATTACTGCTTTTGAAATATAAAATTATAAAAGCAGAGTCGATCACGTGGGAGGATATCAAAAATGAGTTATTCAGAACTTCAAAATGGTAGTGATATTCGTGGCATTGCCATGGACAATGAAACTGGCGCCTCTGTAAATCTTACAGATAAGGCAGCAAAAGATCTTGCCGGAGCATTTGCTTCCTGGCTTTCTGCAAGAAATAAAAATAAAAAAGTAAAAATTGCTCTTGGAAGAGATTCAAGACTTACTGGTGAGAAACTCTTAAAGGCAGCAGCAGCAGGAATCATCGCACAAGGTCACGAGGTATGTGATTTTGGTATTGCTTCTACACCTGCCATGTTCATGTCAACGGTTCTTGCTTCCGATGAAGATGATGCAGCTACTTTTGATGGAAGCATCATGATAACTGCAAGTCACCTTCCTTATTACAGGAACGGACTTAAGTTCTTCACTAAAGAAGGAGGACTTGAAAAGGGCGATATCAAGGAGCTTACAGAGCTTGCTGATAAGATCCTTGCAGAAGATCCTGAAGAGTCTGTAGATACAAGTAGTGCAGATATTAAGAGCATAAACTTTATGGATACATACGCATCCTATCTTCAGAAGAAGATCAGAGACGGCGTAGGTAAGGGCGATAAGCCTCTTGAAGGACTTCATATCATAGTAGATGCAGGTAACGGCGCAGGCGGATTCTATGCAACTAAAGTTTTAGAGCCCCTTGGAGCAGATACATCGGGAAGTCAGTTCCTTACACCTGACGGAAGATTCCCTAACCACATTCCAAATCCTGAAAATAAAGAGGCTGCAGCTTCTATTAAGAAGGCAAC
>NZ_JAILQF010000432.1 GCF_024699075.1 Butyrivibrio sp. | reverse complement strand
GAGCATATACGTAAGTCTTAATGTTTTAGCAGGCTGAGCGAAGATGGCATTGGGGACATCTGTAAGCTGATCGGTAAGAGCCTTCATATCATTAGTATCGATATAATAAACTGCTCCTTTTGAAGAATTAGCGACTACTTCATCAGCAAGGATCTTCTTAACATCCTTGTCATTCATAAGCATTCTGGGATTACCCATGAATGGTGAACCAAGAAGCGCATCCTTTAAATAACCGTCTATTGTAAGCTCTAAGGTCACGCCCTCAATCTTCAGAGTGATCTTATCTCCTATAGTCGTCTTATCAGGATCTGCAAGAATGCCGCCAAGATAGATATGGCCTTCTTCGATTTCACTTATGACTTCATTGTTTTTGTTGAAATAATTAAGTTTTGCATCCGTTACAGATGTAATCAGTCCGGGGTTTTCAAAATCTACATATTTTTTCCCGTCTTTAAGAAGGCTCTTTGCGGAAAAGAATATTATGTCTTCTTTCCTGCACTGTGTAATAGCATCCGCTTCTTCTACAATTTCATCTGTGGGATTAAGGCCGTTAGAATTAAGAGTCAGCATAACATAGTCCGGCATCTGGGCTTTATCAAAGAAATATTCTATGCCGCCAAATACTGAGATCATGTTGTTTACGCTACTGGACGCAAACATGGCTGATAATAGTACGAATATCAGCAGAATGATATTCATTGTCTTTTTTCTCTTCAGATCTTTAAATAGAATTCTGAAAAACATACCATACACTCCTTCTGGCAACTCCCTGATAATATTATAGGTGCTGCCGCTTTGTTATGGTATGAGTATAAATAATTAATTATCAAATAATCTTCAACTGGGATTTTGCTTCTAGGTTAAGGCAATAAAAAAGTCAGCAAGTATTAGGTAATCCTAACTTTGCTGACTTTTACTACTCTCTAATAAAACAAAAGGACATCCCATATCTGGAACGCCTCTCTAACAAAAACGTTGGACCGGACAGCTTACATCTGCCTTACATCCTCATGCGGTTTACAACGATTTACTTTGCTAATAGGATATTAACACTTATATGGCAAATAGTCAAATTTCAATTTATGTTCAATTCGATATCATGCGCTTCGGAAAAATCAAAAACATCATCCCCACACAAGTGATTCATCCATATTTTCACTGTTTCTGCACTATCCCTATTTTTCTTCTCTATATTCCTGTAAAAGGTATTTGCAATAAAATCTGCTAGTTGAACAAGCTTTTCATTCTTAGAATCTGTATAACTAGCATAAAAATTATTGCATATAGGATTTTTTATTGTTAGCTGCTGATTCAGATACTCTTCCAAATCATACTTTGCACCTGTAGCAACATTCTGCTCATCAAGTAATATTTCGATATTTCCCGAGCCAGTCATATATTTACTATGCTTTCTATAACAACTATCAAAAAATACTTGCACCATATAATTAAATGTTCTTGCATGATTTTCAATAAATTTGTCTTCTGTATATTTATTGTCAAGAACAATTACACCCAATTCGACCTTATCACTTCCATGCGACAATATATGATGATAGATTTTTATTTTTTCTTTCTCAGAAAGTTCTGATCCCTTTATCTCTTTATTCAATATGAGCTGGTCTTTTTTCTTGCTATCTTTTTTTATCATCTGGGATATTTTCTTTTTAAACAAACGTCTAATGGCAATAGGATTATCCGTAAACACCATTGCAATGACAAAATACCTGTTATTACTAATATTCGTCTTAGTAATGCTTCCTGATTCATCCACATAGACATATACTGTGTTACTATCTTGTAGCTCTCCCATCATACTTCTTCCATTTTTTGCAAAGCCAAAAAATCAATCCTCCTCAATCATTTTCTCGTTTTTTACCTTATATGCAATCAGCCTAAGAACATACTCAGGCATAACGCGGCGACCAAGTTCCCATTCTTGCATTGTTCTATAAGGAATGCCAAGCCAATCGGAAAAATCCTTACGATTCATTCCTGACTTTTCCCTGATCATTTTAAAAGCATATGCCATCTTACGACGCTCCGCCTCTTTATCTCCTTTTGATGGTATTTCAATCTCAATTCCTTCAATGCTATATATCTCAGTCTTCATAAGCACTCTCCTAAATAATGTAGTCAGTGCGTGTGTTTCTAATTGATTATAATGTAGTCAATGACTACGCGTCAAGATAAAAAAACACAGCTCACATAGGAGCTGTAATAAAGAATCTTTAAAGCGCCCGATGCAGTGTTTATACATCAGACGCATGATGAAGCAAATTTATATTGTTCGCCGAAGATCTTCGAGGGCTCCAATTGAACATATAATGCAGTTTACGCACCATTGTATTACAATCGGAGAAAATAAAATCCGCTCTGTTTCTACGATTGTCGCTCATAGTAACTATTTGGGTAGCGCCTGTCATGGTTTTTAGATAGTCCGCCATGTTTTGAACTGATGCATTTTTGTTGTAGATCTTGATATATGAATAGCCTTTATAATCCGTGGATGGATAAGATAAGATCTTGAGCTCACTGTATACGTCGCTTTCTTCGATCTCCTGCACAAGACGTTCTATTTTTTCTGTCTTATCAATACACATCATATATACTACAGGGTGTTCTTTAGGCCTTTCCTTATTGAGATAATTACGATAGGGCGACTTATGAAGCTTATCGTAGATATCAGTCTCAGCAGGATTTATAAGTTTGTCGTAATAGATAATAAGAACATCATCAAGGATAATTGTCGTAAAGATATTGAAGCCGCGTTCCTTAATAAAGTCCTCGATGCTATTAGCATGCTTTGCAGAAATGATATAGACCTTGGGGTATCTGTTTTCCTTGATATCATAAAGGATGGCGCCATCCATGGCTATGACAGGAAGAACT
>NZ_JAILQF010000396.1 GCF_024699075.1 Butyrivibrio sp. | reverse complement strand
TAGTCAACAAGCAGACCAAGGATTAGAATGACAGCCTTGAACTGTCATCCAACCAGGCGCTATAATGAGTAAGGTTTGAACATCTGAACTGATCACAGGGGTAATCTACCCTTTCAAATCCTACAGTAAATTTACGCCGTCCTTTCTCAACCGTACTCTTTATAAATATCTGGTTGATGATATCATTATATTAAGAACGATATTGCGAATATATATCAAGGTTTGTGTCTGGAATGAGCATATTCCACCATTTTAGCGAAATATGCTAGCAAGGTTTCTGACCAAGTCAAGAAAGGACTGTAGTCATGAGTGAAAACCATACAGAAAACAGCAAAAATAATAAGAGCAGCTTTGCTGTAGGAGCAACTGCGCTGATATCAGTACTTGCTGTACCAGTTACATTGCTTGCAGGGCTACTCTTATCTAATCGTAAGAAGAAATGATTTTATATACTCTTATCTTCTAATTGTCCCTATAAATACTTTGAACGTAGGATTACTAAAGCCTCCTCCATAGATATCTGCAATCCAAGTTGCTCGGTTCTGACAGGCTCAGATAGTACTTCAGTCAGAAACTCCTCAATGCTTTCGCGGACAAGACCCTCGGTCTCTATGTTTACTTCAGGGTCAACTATCTGAAGAAGCCTGAACACATCGTTCTTATGCTTTTTATAGTCGCGCTCATTAACATGTTCCCCTTTTGATTTTCTTCGCTTCAGATCAACCCAGGCATACATTTTAAAAGGAATTATATAATCAGCACCTAAAACACTGATACCATCAACAACTCTTCGCCCTTTTAACATAAAATCATAAAAATCATCATTCAATAAAATTGCTGATAAACTGGAAGTATCATCATCTATATGAATTGGTATAATTCCTTCTTCGACTTCAAGATTGTATCCAGGCTTTCTTGAAAACAGTTCTATCATCACAGGATATCCATCAATCGGCTCAGTGAATCTGTAAAAATGCATTTTATCACTGTTTTTCCAGCCGCATTTGTATTTGCCTTCCTTGACATATTCCCAAAAGGCTTTTGCAAACTCTTCCTTTTTATCCTCTAAGATCAGAATCATATCAATATCTTTGGTCAGCCTGAAATCAATATCAGCCTCAGACATAAGAATATCGCAGGCTGCTCCTCCAATGACTGTGTAGCAATCTTCAAACCCCCTGAATTTATCTCTAAAAGAATTAATTCCCGCTACCATTTATATTCCTCCAAAAAACTTTGTAATTCGCCTTCAACACGTTCATCCGCATTGTCTGACAGGCTCATGGCAAGTGATACCGGATCCACTTCGCCGTTATTTGCAAATAGTCCCGGATCATATTTCCAGAGTTCTACTCTACTCGTCTTAATATCATCCTGCCATTTTGTATCTATCTCTTCAAAGCCACTCACGATATCGCTGCCTTTAAATACAGCAAATACATCCTCGCTTGACGCCGCAAGCATACTATGCATGCTCAACATAGTTTCTCCGGCAATGAATAGTCCGTCCTTTTTTTTGATTTCTGTATGGACGATCTTCTGAACAGGATTTATCAGATAATCTTTTGCTGCCTCAAATAGCTCACGTCCTCTATAGTTAGGAACCATCCTTATCTCTTTTCCTGCCCGTTCTTCTCTGATAAGGTCCATCTGCTTAAGTTGCTCTGAAGCTCTGGTAATTGACATTTTTGTCAATCCAAGATCATCTGCGGCCTGCTTTTTTATGAAAAAGTCATTTCCACTTTTGTATAACAGATAAAGAAAAAGGCATTGCGTTGCTGGCATCATTTTGTCTGTAGACACAATCATTTTTCTTTTTAAGTTATTACTAAGCATTACCCCAAGGAAAGGCAAAAAAATCTGATCCGGTAATGAAATAAACGGAATATCTTTTGCTATCAACGCATCTCTTTGTACTCTTGTGATGTCATCAAAGCAAAATGCCACATTAAGCCCTGTCTTTTCCATATACTGAGAAAGCTGCTTTTTGAATGCCACAACGCCAAACTTCTCCCGGTCTGACAATTTGACAATCAAAAATGATGCATCTCCCATTACAGCACAATAGAAGACTCTTCCTGATACCATGTATAAAGGTAACCCTTTTAGTTTAATTTGTTCCAAATGACAGTTTATACCAAAGGCGTTTTTTAAAGCATTTTCCAGCATAATATCACCTCGATAACATTTTTCTTTTATAGTAACATTAAATATGTTATCGTTCAATATTTATGTTAC
>NZ_JAILQF010000345.1 GCF_024699075.1 Butyrivibrio sp. | reverse complement strand
GCAGATAATTTACTGCTTTCTACAGAATCTGCACTGTCTGCTACAGTCTTTTGATTATTTCTTGTTGTATCTTCCTGATTCTCCTTGGCTTTATCAAGGCTTTCCTGATTACTCTTGGTCTGGGATTTGGCGCTGTCGTATTTGGACTGAGCTTCTGACTGCTTACTTTTAGCCTCTGACTGAGCTGTCTGTGCATCAGAAAGTGTAGACTGCTTGCTTTCAAGGTCTCTTTGGGCATTCTTGCTTTCGTTCTGTGCGTTGTCATTAGCTTTTTCTGCATTATTCTTGGCTTCAAGTGCAGCATTGTACTTGTTCTGAGCATCAGTTACTGCCTGACTGTTCTGAGCGCTGCTAAGTTCATTTTTGGCATTGTTAAGAGCTGTTGTTTTTGAGTCAAGTACTGTCTTAGCATCGTCCATATCCTTCTTAGCAGAATTCATTTTTTCTTCTGCGCTTTTAACATTACTATCATCAACTGAGGAATTACTTGCATTACTGCTTGTCGTAGTATCTGCACTTTCAGAAGGTTTCTGAGATGCGTCAGCACTTTCTGTTTCAGAAGCTGTCTCTGAAGCTGTCACATTTGATACTGCACTATCATAAGCACTCTTGGCATTTTCATAATCAGTTTTAGCTGTATTATATGCGCTTTCTTTACTGTCATAGTCAGTTTTTGCTTTATCATACTCAGCCTGGGCATCACTAACTTTGGTATTTGCTGCATCTACTGCACTTTGAGCATTAGCCTTTGCTTCATCAAGAGCTGCCTTGGCATCAGATAGTGCATTTACTGCATTGTCATAATCTTTCTGAGTCTTTGTTGCTGCATCTGCCTTATTGTTTACATTGTTCTGGGCATTAGTAACATCATTTTTGGCATTGGTAACTGCTGTGTCCTTGTTCTGAACATCAGTCTTTGCTGTATTAACATCATTTTGTGCTGTTGCCATCTCACTTGTTGACTTATTAAGCTCATCCTGGGCCTTATTGACATCATCCTGAGCTCTTGTATTTTGCACAGATGCTGTTTCTGATGCATTTGAATAGCTTCTTTCAGAAGATTCTACGTCAATATCATTTTTAGATTCAGTTGCTTCAAGATTCTTTTGAGCTATTTCAAGGGAGCTTTCAAGGCTTGTTGTATCAAGAACAGCTATAACGTCTCCTTCTTTAACTCTGTCTCCTACAGACACCTTAAGTTCATTAACTGTAACATCAGTTATTTCACTTGAAAGACTGTAGCTTGATGTACTTGCAATTGTTCCATTTACTGCAATAGACTTTGCAAGATCCTGTTTTATAACGCTCTCTGTAGAAACAGTCTGGACAGCACTGCTTTCTGTCCCTTTGCCAAAAGAAATAACAGAAACCACAAGACAACCTGCAAGAGCTAATGCGACTGTACTTACAGCAAGCTTCTTATGGGATGTTACTGCCTCTTTTCCTTTTTTGAATCCTTTGGATAATTTTGACTTTACCTTTATACAACTATCTAAATCGAACATTTCAGCCTCCTAAAGTATTTATGCATTCCCTATATCAGTTCTTTACAGTATTTGCAGCCTGTGCAAATATCTGCTATCAAACATTTCATATTCCTTCGAAGAATAACTATAGAGATTTATCTTTAAAACAAACTGTAGCCAAGCTGAAATTTAACTGAAGATTATAAATACACATTTTCTGCTAAAAAGCATAAAAAGACACCTGGCATTTCCAAATATGCAGCGCCTTATATTTGAAAATGCCAAGTGTCATTATCTATCATTAACTCTTCGCATGCTATAAACTGTATTATCCCTTGCGAATTCGAGGCCATTACCTGTTTTTGAATTTTTCAGATGTTTCTCTTACTTCATCTGATGCTGCCAGAAATGCTTTGACAATTCCAGGGTCAAAATGCGTTCCGGACTCTTCTTCAATGATGCTCATAGCTTTTTCAAAAGAAAAAGCCTTCTTATATACCCTGTCAGAAATAAGCGCATCAAATACATCTGCAACCGCCATGATCCTTGCAGACAGCGGAATACCTTCTTTCTTAAGACCTTTAGGATAGCCTGTTCCATCCCATCTTTCATGATGATACAAGGCTATATCTCTTGCAATTTCAAGGTAACTTGCTTCAGGAAGCGATTCTATGAGATGATCTATTATCTCTCCACCGTAGGTTGAATGAAGCTTCATTATCTCAAACTCTTCTTTGGTAAGCTTGCCGGGCTTATTAAGGATAGCATCCGGAATCCTTATCTTGCCTATATCATGAAGAGGTGCTGACTTGATCACATTATCTATATAATCATCAGTCAATAGACCAGAGTATATCCCCATCCTTCTCATCTGCTTCATGATAATAAAAGTATACATCGAAGTCTTTTTGATATGATCGCCCGTTGACTCATCTCTGTTTTCAACCATATCTGCAAGTATCACGATTAGATCAGACTGCATCTGCTCTATATAATCCGTCTTCTGACGCATCTTACTAAAGCTGTTCATACTATCTTTAGTAACCTGGAGAAAAGAATTATAAAGTCTTTCTATCTCATCGCCGGTATGGATATCTAGATCACTTAAGCTTTCAACATTAGCTTTTCTTGCATCTTCACTATCATATTTAAATCCCCTTGCTCTTATGACCATGGAATCAACAGGATATATCACCCTGAACTTTGCAATCCACAGTCCAGTTATTATAATGACTATGATAATCCCGGAGCACATGATAACAAGGCGTATTATAAAGTTTCTTGTATAATTATTTAGATATCTCATTGAGACGTCAGCACCTGCATAGCATACGGTAGCACCTTCGGAATTATAAACAGGTGTATAGGATGTAAGAAGCCATCCATAATCTTCGTCTGCTTCTATAGGTTCTATCTCCCCGCCTTCTAAAAGTGTAGGTAAATATTCTTCAAAAGAATCAGAAAATCCCACAACTTCTCCGGGTTCTCCTGCTTTAAGTGTCTCTGTTTCAAGATCGAATATTACATGACATCCATCACTCATTATTTTATAAGCATATATGTATTCGATATCACTTGAAATCTTTCTGATATTTTCAAGCTTTTCTACGACTTCTTTATATTCATCACTTTGTCCACCGCTTGAAATATATTCATCTATAATATCTCCGTCAATAGCCTTTGCTGCCATCATAGAAGCGCCTATTGCAATCTCTTTATGTTCTTCTTTTGTATGCTTTACAAAAAGAGCTCTTGCTTCAGCCGCAACAACTATAAGAACCAGAAGACATGTGGCTATAAGTGATATAGCAAAAACAGTACTTATCTTGATCTTCCTGGTCTCGCTTTTACTTATCATCTCAAGCTCATCATCTGAAACAGGCTTTTGAAGCCATCCTATACTCTTAAAAATATCTTTGATATCATCAGGAATGATCCTTGCTGTCCCCAATGCTATAAATATATTAAATGTATGAAGTATAAAAGCATAAATAAATATGATGACTGAATATCTTGCAAATATGCCCATAGACAAAAAATCAACTATATCAGCATATTCGTCAAGTACCTGAACATATTTATAAAATTGTCCTGTCTGATCCTCTATAACATATGTAAAAACAGTGCTAATAAAGGCATTTAATGATATAAATAAAAAGATTCCTGCCCTTTTTTTCAAATACCCTTTTTGATAAAAAAATGCCGTGATGATCACATTTAAAATAGTCACTATACTATAATAGATAAAGCCGTCTACAAAAAATGATATGAATAACTGCGATATCAAAGAAGTCCATACACCAAAAAAGTATCCCGATACAATGGCAACCACCATAGAACCGGCAAGTCCTAAAATAGGTTTAAGTCCTAACCTGACCATAAATAAACTTACTATGAAATTGAACAGAACTACAGGTATAAGTACATAAAGTATCTTAAACCATTTTTTTGATATAGCTTTATCCATAGCCTTATCCTTATTTGACTTTACTTATATATTTCATATGCCATTATAGTCTTCATTATCCATTATTAATGTTATATTTTTATGCATTTAAACTTTGATCTGCATTATCCATGATTAAAGTTTTATTTTGAAGCATTGCTGTCTCTCTTACCTTATCATCTGCACTTATAAAGGCTTTAACAACATCAGGATCAAAGTGGGTTCCTGATTCTTCGATTATGATACTCATAGCCTTTTCATAGGAAAATGCCTTTTTATACACCCTGTCCGAAATAAGAGCATCAAATACATCTGCTACAGCCATGATCCTTGCAGAAAGAGGTATCTCTTCTTCCTTTAATCCTTTGGGATATCCGCTTCCATCCCATTTTTCGTGATGATATAGAGCAATATCTCTTGCAACTTCCAGATAGCTTGCCTCTGAAAGCGATTCTATAAGTTGTTCTATTATCTCGCCACCATAAGTTGAATGCATTTTCATGATCTCAAATTCTTCCGGGGTCAGCTTTCCCGGCTTATTCAATATCGCATCAGTAATTTTGATCTTACCAATGTCATGAAGCGGCGCCGACTTATATACATTGCTTATAAACTCATCTGTAAGAATATCTGTATGCATACCCATTTTTCGCATCTGCTTCATGATGATAAGAGTATACATGGAAGTCTTTTTGATATGATCGCCTGTGGATTCGTCTCTGCTTTCAACCATATCTGCAAGTATGACTATAAGATTGGCCTGAACCTTTTCTATATAATCTGACTTTTGCTGCATCTTACTAAAGCTCTTCATACTATCTTTGGTGACTTGTAAAAAAGAGTTATAGAGTCTTTCTATTTCATCGCCGGTATGGATACCCAGATCTTCCATAAGTTCAACATTTGATTTTCTGGCATCTTCGTTATCGTATCTAAAGGATCTGGCCCTTTCTACAATAGAATTCACAGGATATATGATCCTGTACTTGGATATCCACAAACCTGTAATTATTATGACAATGATAATGCCGGAGCAGGTAATAAGAATGCGCATGAAGAATTGGTGCCTGTAGTTATAAAGATAGTCCATAGAAATATCAACACCTGCATAGCATACAACTTCTCCATTCGAATCATAAACAGGCGTATATGCTGTAAGGAGCCTTCCAAAATAAGTATTAGAAATAAAAGGTTCTATCTTACCACCTTCCAGCAAAGTAGGGACATACTGCTCAAATGTAGTATCAAAGGGGACTATCTCGCCAGGTTCTGATGCTTTGACATCTTCTGTATCAAGGTCAAATATTACATGGCATCCATCAGGCATTATCCTATAGACATATACGTATTCTATATTGTCAGAAATACTTCTTATGTTCTCAAGCTCGAAAACTACCTCTTCATACTCAGTCCCCTGACCTCCACTTTTGATATAATCATCAATTTTGTCACCATCGATTATACCTGCAGCCATCTCAGAGGTTCCAATTGCAAGCTTTTCATTTTCATCCTTGGTATGATCAATGAAAAGCCTGCTGCCTATAACTGCGACAAGCAAAAGAACTGTCATACAAGTCAGAATAAGAGCCATTATAAACACAGCTTTTGTTGTTACCTTCCTTGTCTTTGTGTTATCCAGATTGATAAGTTCCTGACCCTTTATAGGCTTTTGAAGCCAGCTGAATTCATTAAGACTTATCCTTATATCTTCAGGTACAAGCTTTACTATCACAAAAGCTATCATAAGGCATATGATATGAGCCGGGATCGATATTATAAATATAACTATGGATGAAAAGAAAAGTGGGCTTACAGGAGCCGTCAGATAGCCTTCAAATACCGCGTTACCTGCAGCTATAAGTTCGTCAACGCCTCCAGTCTGCGACCCGATAAAATAGCTTAATGCAGCACTTATAAAAGATGTAATAAGGACATACGAAATAATACCGGATATTTTTTTTAAATATCCCTTTTGAGAAAAATACGCTGTGATAATAGTGATCAAAATATTTATGAGCGAATAATCAAGAAACTCTTTTATAAGGAAACCTGTAAGAAGATGCGTATACAAAACCACCCATACGCCAGGTAAATATCCCCCCATAATAGCAATAGCCATGGAACCGGCTATACCAAAAAGAGGAGGCATACCCGATCTTATGGAAAGATAGTTAAGAATAAAATTAAGAATTACAGTTATTATATATACAGTTATTCCTGTGATCAAACTGCTCTTAACACGTCTATTCATAATCCCATCCGTTATTATAAACATATAATTGCTATATATCTTTAATTGCCTTGTTTACAAAAGAAAATATGAGACTTGCCTGTTACCATTCAATATTCCAAAAGCAAATAACTACAAATAGTATATCGACATTTACTTAATAATCTTCACTATCAAAATGCATTTAATTGCACTGGAAACATTTTTACAGAATTAGTAAATTCAAGGCAACGCCGCAAAAAATAAGAAATATATGTCATAAAATAATAAGAATGCAAGCTGCGTCTACTTTATATTGTTGATAGGGATTCAATTAAATTTAGGAGGATAGCAAAATGGGAATGAAACAAAGACCTGCCGTCGAGACGCTTTCTGATGGCAGCAAATATTGGGAACACGAATTTGAACACTATTATCTGAAAGCCTATGTCCCTAACAGCAATATTGACAGTAAGACCAATGATTACACTTTCAGAGCTCCTCTTCTTCTGATATTCGAAGAAGAAAGACGTTCTAAGGATGAAGCGATAGCATTTGCCACAGAAACAGGGCTAAAGGACATAGCATCAGCCTATGATACAAGTGTACTATTTATATACCCTACCTGTGACGGTGCCTGGGATAATGCAACTGATGATCTTTATAAGGAAGTCATTGAGTCAGTTAAGATGTACCCCGAGTACGAAGATGGCATCGTAGAATGGAAT
>NZ_JAILQF010000290.1 GCF_024699075.1 Butyrivibrio sp. | reverse complement strand
TCATTCATAGGAATGCATCCATGATAAAGAAGGTTATTGTTGCAGATCTTGTACATAGCTCCATGAGAGTATATAAATCGTATATGCTTATTAAGAAGAGGCGAATGAGTAAAGCTCATCTTAAGAGTATGTATAAGCTCTCCCTCTTCTGCAGTCAGATTGTAGGGATGGAGCGGATCTATTGTAGGAAAATTAGTATCCTTGAGCTTATATTCATTACCATCAATTGTAACTGTATGCTTGTCCCAGTCTATATTATTAAGAAGGAGCCTGTCTTCCATCTCATATGCTGGATGCTGCATGATAAGCTGACCTTCAAGCTTGAACTGTATTATGGATATGGCCTTGCACATCTTAGCTGCAAGCTCCGGCTCAACCGAATCATATTCATTCTCATCAAGAAGATGAATCTTGAAGCAGTCACAAGGATCATCAGCATAGACTTTATCTGCAAACATTGAAAGCGGACGAAGATTAATACCATAACCATCTTCAAGTACGTCAAAAGAGTTATAGCTTGTAGCGATCCTTATAACGTTGGCTATACATGCTGTATTGCCACATGCAGCTCCCATCCAGCTGACATCATGATTGCCCCACTGTATATCAACATCATGGAAATTCATAAGCTCATTCATGATAACATCTGCATGCGGGCCTCTGTCGAAAATATCACCGATTATATGAAGTGAATCGATAGTAAGATTCTGGATAAGACCACACAGAGCAGTAATAAACTCATCACCTGCATCAACATCAATGATCCCGTTTATGATCTCCTGATAGTACTGCTTCTTATCAACTTCCTTGCCATCATTATGCAAGAGCTCATCTATAGCATAAGCATAATCCTCAGGCATCTTCTTACGAACCTTGGACCTTGTATACTTCCTGCCAACACACTTGGCAATCTGCACCAGTCTGAAGATCGTGATCTTCTGCCACTCAGAATTATCAAGACCTGTCTGTCTTGCATTTGAAATAATTCTATCAGGATAGTATATAAGATTGGCAAGATCAAGCTGCTCCTTGGCAGAAAGCATATCGCCAAAGGTCTCTTTGATCTTAGCTCTTATAATACCTGACGAACTCCTTAAAAGATGTACAAAACTCCTGTCTTCACCATGAAGATCTGAGAAAAAATATTCAGTTCCCTTTGGAAGTGCACAGATGGCGCGGAGGTTTATGATCTCTGCTCCCGCCTTTCTGGAATTAGGATATTTCTGACTTAAAAGCTTAAGATAATCAAGATCTCGCATGAACAGCCTCCCCTTGCTGAATGTAAGTGCTTACATTTATAATACACTTTTTTGGCAAAAACGCAACTGCTCAAAAGCGCCTAAAGTTAATCCTATATCTTCAACCAAAAACGCCTTAGTCATATCGATTATACCAAAACTATAAGCCAAAACAGTGACATATAGTATTTGTATATATGATATGACTAAGGCGTATGCTTATTACAATATCACAAGCTTTTTTGCAATTACTGATAAATCAGGAAACTTTTTTATTCATGGGCTTATCTTCTGTTTTTTTTAAAAGCCAGTCCTTTCCATCTGTAAATCTTGCAACTATAAAGCTTACTACATAGTCTCCTGCTGCATTGACCATTGTTGCAGGAGGATCGATAAGATTACCAAGTGCAAGAGCTATAGGATAAGCAATAGCCATCTGATCAGGGAAGAACATGGTAACAAGTACAAGCTCTCCAACTCCGCCGCCTCCCGGAATTCCACTCATGGCAACAGATGAAAATACACCGATTATTATAGCAAGGATTGCTCTTGTTCCGTTAAAGTCCATACCAAATATACCAAACAAAAATGCTACTTTTAGTATAGCTGACATTGCTGATCCATCCATATGCATTGTAGCTCCCATAGGAAGGACTATATCAGTTACATCCTTCGGAACACCGGATTCTTCTGCAACATCCATGTTAGTAGGAATAGTTGCAACTGATGAACAGGTACCAAAAGCTGTAACTGCAGGTCTGAACAGATGTTTGAACATTACTGATATGCCCTTTTGACCACCGCCAAACCATGCATATAATGGGAATGCAACAAACATGTATACGAAACAAAATACATAATAAGTAATAAGCGCTCTTGAATAGTCACCTATAAGATCCGGACCGTATGTAGCTACAAGACTTGCAAAGAAGCCAAAGAAGCCGATAGGTGCATAGTAAGTAATGATCTTGACGATTCTCATGATGACTTCTGTCATATTTGAAAAGAACTTACCAACTATTGACTCTGATCCGCCGCACCCCTGAATACCAAAGCCGGTAAATACAGATGCTACAATAAGAGGAAGCATTGCTTTTCTGGAAAAAAGAGCTGAGAAATCTTCCACAGTAAAGAAGTTGATGATCATCTGAGGAATAGATATAGTATCTCCAACTTCACCTTCTGTAAGATTATAAGTATGTGTTACAGGTGGTATTATGAGCATTACAAAGTAAAATAAAAGTGCTGCTATAAAACCTGTAACAAAGAATGTAGCGATAGTAGTTCCAAGGATCTTGCCCGCCCTTTTAGGACTCTGCATATTACCAATCGCACTTGAAATCGAGAAAAATACCATTGGAACAACTACGCAGAACATAAGGTTTACAAAAACCTTGCCAAAAGGTTCAAGAACTGTAGCACCAGATGATATGACGCTACCATCTTCTGCTTTTACAACAGGGAAAATCCACCCAACAATGCATCCGGCTATAATAGCCACAAGCATAGCTATTATAAAACCATAATTCTTAAGAAAATTCTTTTTTACCATAGTTCCTCCTCTCACAATGCCCTTACTATTAGTATATTTTGTCAGATAAT
>NZ_JAILQF010000239.1 GCF_024699075.1 Butyrivibrio sp. | reverse complement strand
TATGTTGAGAGCGGAATCAAGAATACTCTTGAAGATGTGCCCGCAGATAAGCTTATAAACGGTATTCCTTTCTATACAAGAATATGGTTCACCTCGACTGATGGAACTGTTACAAGCCAGGCAGGCGGCATGGAATGGGCTAATAATTATATAGATCAAAATGGCATTGAGATGACCTGGGACCAGGATACCTGCCAGTATTACGGCACTTATACACAGTCTGATGGAACCAAGGTTGAGATATGGCTTGAAGATGCAGAATCTATCCAGACCAAGCTCAATGTAATGGATGTAAACGGATGTGCCGGAGTTGCCGAATGGCAGCTTGGCTATGAGACAAGCGATATATGGCCTGTATTAGAGGCATATGTTAATAAATGATTATAAGTAGTACGAGGAAGTAAAAGTGGAAACACAGGTAGTAGTAATTGATGAAAACAATATTGATGAAAAGGCGCAGGAAGCTTTGAAAAAAGCAGGACAGATACTCCTTTCAGGAGGCCTTGTTGCTTTTCCCACAGAAACAGTATATGGACTTGGCGGAGATGGAAGAAATCCTGACTCATCCAAAAAGATCTATGCTGCAAAGGGAAGACCGTCAGATAACCCTCTTATAGTGCATATATGGCAGGTTGAGGATCTGTACAAGGTAGCATCAAACGTTCCTGAAGCTGCAATTAAGCTGGCTAATGCTTTCTGGCCGGGACCACTTACTATGATCCTTAATAAGTCAGATCTTATTCCGCTTGAGACAACAGGAGGCCTTGAAACAGTAGCAGTCCGTATGCCAAGTAATAAGATCGCAGCAGCCATGATAAGAGAAGGCGGCGGATTTATAGCAGCGCCAAGCGCCAATACATCTGGAAGACCGTCACCTACTATGGCAAAGTACTGCATAGAAGACCTTGATGGCAAGGTTGAGATGATAATAGACGGAGGCCAGGTTGGAATAGGACTTGAATCTACAATTGTAGATCTTACTGTAGATGTGCCTATGATACTTCGCCCAGGTTATATAACCTATGAGATGCTTAAAGAGGTTCTTCCTGAAGTAAGTATCGATAAGACAATAATTGATTCCAAGTCCAAATTAAAGCCCAAGGCGCCTGGAATGAAATATCGTCATTATGCGCCCAAAGGTGAACTTACAATAGTGGAAGGTTCACAGGAACATGTGATAGAATATATTAATGAGCGTGCAGGTAAGTTGCGTGAAGAGGGCCACAGAGTAGGCGTTATTGCAACTGATGCGACAGCTCCACTTTATAAAGCTGATGTTATCAAAAGCGTAGGGTCGAGGGAAGATGCAAGGAGCGCTGCACATGAGCTTTTCAAAGTTCTTCGTGAGTTTGACGACGAAGATATTGATGTCATGTTTTCAGAATCCTTTGATACAAATGGTATAGGTCAGGCTATAATGAACAGGCTGTTAAAAGCGGCCGGTCAGCATGTAGAGCGTGTGTAATTGGAGATAATTCGGTTCATTAAGACTTTTACAATGTTGTCTTAGTTTATTGAATATCTATATATAACTATAGTTAAGCATATTTATGCTGCGTTGTTTTAACAGGAAGGAAGTATTAGTAATGATAGCACTTGGAAGTGACCACGGCGGTTATGATCTTAAAGTTGCAGTAATGGAGCACCTTAAGGAAAGAGGAATTGAGTACAAGGATTTTGGTACCTATGACAAGAATTCCTGCGATTATCCTGATTTTGGTAAGGCAGCAGCTGAGGCTGTAGCTTCCGGAGAATGCGAAAAGGGCATCGTTATCTGCACAACAGGAATTGGAATTTCTATGGTAGCTAACAAAGTTAAAGGCATAAGATGTGCACTTTGCTCTGAAGTATCAACAGCAAGACTTACAAGAGAGCACAATGATGCTAATGTCCTTGCAATGGGCGGCGGGTTTGTAGGCCCTGTACTTGGATGCGAGATCGTAGATACATTCCTTGATACAGAGTTCTCAGGACTTGAAAAGCATAGCCGCAGAATCAGTAAAATGATGGATATGGAAGCCTGATCGTAATATAAGATCATGACCAGATGATTTGGGTAAGAGTAATGATCAAAGTCACAACCAGATGATTTGGGTAATAGTGATGATCAAAGTTATGACCGGATGATTTTGGTAATGATGATAGTATGAGCTATTATTATTGATCAAGGTTTAAAAATAAGCACATATTAATGGGGATAAGGGTAATATGAGGCTTTGTTCAAAGCTTTTTTCCTTATACCTGTACTAACTTATATATAAGGAGAAGAAAATGTCTAAAATAGTAGTAATGGATCACCCACTTATCAAACACAAGATTGGTCTGATCAGAAGAAAAACAACAGGTACAAATGAGTTCAGAAGAATCATAGGTGAGATAGCAGAACTTATCTGCTATGAAGCAACAAGAGACTTGGAGCTTCAGGATGTTGAGATTGAAACTCCCATTACTAAGACAGTAGTTCAGGAACTTAAAGGTAGAAAGCTTTGCGTAGTACCGATCCTTCGTGCAGGTCTTGGCATGGTTGATGGTATGCTTGAGCTTATACCGGCAGCTAAGGTTGGTCATATAGGTCTTTATCGTGACCCTGAGACACTTAAGCCTGTAGAGTATTACTGCAAGCTTCCTGCTGATGTTACAGAAAGAGAGATCTTCGTAGTAGATCCTATGCTTGCAACAGGCGGATCTTCAGCAGCAGCTATTCAGATGCTCAAGGACAAGGGATGCAAGCACATTCACTTCATGTGCATCATTGCAGCTCCTGAAGGAATCAAGGCTGTTCAGGAAGCACATCCTGATATAGATATCTTTATCGGAACTGTTGATGAGAAGCTCAACGAGAACGGATATATCGTACCCGGACTTGGTGATGCAGGAGATAGAATTTTCGGAACAAAATAATTATTTTGGGGAGTACTATGAAAAGAGAAGATTATATTACCTGGGATGAATACTTTATGGGAGTTGCAAAGCTTGCCGGTTTAAGATCCAAGGATCCTAATACACAGGTAGGTTCATGCATCGTAAGTGAAGACAATAAGATTTTATCCATGGGTTATAACGGTTTCCCAAAAGGATGCTCTGACGAAGAATTTCCATGGGAGAGAGACGGCGAGGATGAACTTGCTACAAAGTATCCTTTCGTAACTCATTCAGAGCTTAATGCGATACTTAATTATCGCGGTGGCTCGCTTGAAGGTGCAAAGATATATGTATCTCTTTTTCCATGTAATGAATGTGCCAAGGCAATCATTCAGGCAGGCATCAGAACTGTCATTTATGACAGTGATAAGTATGAGAACACTGCGTCTACAAGAGCGTCCAAGAAGATGTTCAACGCTGCAGGCGTAAGATATTATCAGTATCAGAGTACAGGTCGTAATATACATATTTCACTTTAAACGGGAATATCTATGGCAAAAAATGTGGGGAGCAAAAGTCCACAGCTACGGTTTAAAAGAGCAATTCGAGTCATGGCACTATGTGTCGTGACTTCGATTTGTATACGCTTTGCTGCGGTAAATGTGCCATATAAAGCGTATGCAACTTCTGAGACCAGAAAAGCTTTGGATGATGCAAAAGAAGAGCGCGAAAATCTGCAAAATGAGCTTGATGAGAAAAATGAGGACATAAGCGACCTTAAGTCAGAGCAAAGTGACCTTAAGTCGGAGCTTTCAGACCTTAATTCTCAGCTGACTGATGTCAGTGACAATCTTGCTCAGATTGAATCGGATATGGATGCCAAGGAAGCAGAAATAGAAGAGACCAAGGCCCAGCTTGAGGCAGCAATGCAGACAGAAGCTGATCAGTATGCTGCAATGAAAAAGCGTGTCCAGTTCATCTACGAATCACAGGATTTCGTGCTTATAGAAATATTATTGGAATCAAAGAGTTTTGGGGACTTTTTGAACAACAGTGAGTATATAGCCCGTCTTTCGGAATATGACAGGCAGCAGCTTATAGCATATCAGACTACGGTAGCTCAGATCGAAGAAGCCAAGGCGCTTCTGGAATCAGAGCAGGCAGAGCTTGAAGAATATCAGGCTGCCCAGCAGGAAGAGCAGAACAGGGTATCAGGACTTGTAGCTTCTACAAGTAGTGCTGTAAGTAATTATTCAGATCAGATCGATGCGGCGGAGCAGGAGGCGGAAGCCAAGGAAGCAGAAATCGCTGCTAAAGATGATGATATAGAAGAACTCCAGAAGAAGCTTGAAGAAGAGATAAGGCTTTCAAGGCTTGCTGCTGCTTCATCCTGGAGAGATATATCAGAAGTATCATTTGCAGAAGGTGACAGATATCTTCTTGCAAATCTTATATACTGCGAGGCAGGTGGCGAATCCTATGCAGGACAGCTTGCTGTAGGCGCAGTTGTAATTAATAGAGTATTATCAAGCGTATATCCGGACACAGTTGTCGGAGTAATATATCAAAGCAAACAGTTTTCACCTGTTGCAAGTGGACGACTTGAGCTTGCCCTGTCACAGGACAAGGCAACAGCTTCCTGCTATCAGGCAGCAGATGAAGCCATGAGCGGAGTTACCAATGTAGGAACCTGTGTATATTTCAGGACACCTATACCGGGACTTGAAGGCATACAGATAGGCGGACATATCTTCTATTAAGACAGGGATACAGCAATTTAATGGGTGTCTGCTGTGACATTTTTCCACTTGGCTATCTGTAGTTCAAGAGGCATGTAAAGCTCCGGGAGTCTTCCTTCGTATATGACTTTTAGAAGGCTGTCCAGATTTTCAAGGCACTCGTGCATCTGGCCGGCTGTTATAAGATTTTGATCAAGCGCAGTTGCAAGCTCGTCAAGATCGACGACCTTGAAATGATAGTCTGGATAGATTATGACATCAGCCAGAAGATCTACGACCATAACTGAGTTATCTTCAGGACCCTTCTGGTATGAGACAATGTCAAAATACCACATGCTGAAAGTACCATCAGCCCTGTAGAACTTACTCATTTTAATGCCGCGTTCTAGGAAATAACAGGAATACCCGTAAGAAAGATAATCTTTTTGGCGAAAAGCGCGCCACGACGTCATGATCATGCTTGAATCATGATAGAGAATGACGTCATCCTTTAATTTAATACACTCATCTGGTATTATCCGCTTACGGTACAGAATTGGATTGTCCATATTCCACCTCACGGTTTTCCACATATGCTAAACTATAGGTTATTAAAATTAGCTTACATTGTAACCGATAATAAGTCAAATAGTAAGTTAAATTATATATATCTATACAATTAGCATACATGCAGGACTGTGCAGAGCAAATTTTACAGGATCCGCATAAAAAGCGGATTTTGTGATTTATAATTCAAAATTTGAATTTAAGTGGTTAACATATTATGAAAAAAACGATAATAAAGATCATATATATAATTATAGTTTTCATCACAAGCCTTATCCTGATAAGCCGCTTTACCAATCACCAAAGCAGCGACATGACTTATCAGATGTCTTCGGCTACCCTTCCAACCGTATCTCTTTTAGAAAATAACACAAAGCTGTGCACACTTTACGGCTATACATCTGAAATGGATGTAAGGTACATACACGGGACAGTAATTCCAACAGGGCAGGAGAGAGAGATCTCTGCAGTTATGGACCTATATGGAAAGGAAGCATCAAATTACAGATTTGAAGTAAGAACCCTTGATGGAAGCAGCCTTGTTGAGAGTACGCAGATTACAGATACTTCTGAGAATTCATCTGATGATAGCGTAACACTTAATTTCCAGATCAAAGACCTTATTGATGAAAATACAGAATATGCCCTTGTAATAATGGCTGATGTTAATGATCAGACCATCAGATATATTTCAAGGATTGTATGGACAGGCGATGAAGAGCGCTACTATTTTGATGAGAAGATTGATTTTGTAAAATATTTTTCTGAAACAACTTTTGACAAAGAAAAAGCATCTGAAGAATTAAAGACCTATCTTGAATCCAATTCATCAGGTGATAATACATCCTACGCAAAGGTCAATATCAACTCAAGCTTAAGTCAGGTAACCTGGGGAGATCTTGAAATAAAGTCTCACACAGAGCCTGAAGTTATGACTGTAGATCTCCATGAGCAGACAGGAAGTTTTCTCCTTAAATATCAGGTAGTTGTAGGCGGCGACGAAGAATTCACCTGCAACGTGGAAGAGTATTTCAGAGTCCGCTATACATCTGACAGAATATATCTGTTAAATTATGAGCGCACCATGAACAGTATATTTGAGCCGGATAAATCACTATTTGACTCTAATGCAGTTGATCTCAAGATATCAGATACTGATGAGATTGAATTTACAGAAAACGAAGGCGGATCCGCTTTTGCCTTTGTAAGTCAGGACAGACTCTTTTCCTATAATGTTACAAGCAATAAGCTTGCCTACATCTTTGGATTTTATGATGAAAAAAATAATGACTCGAGATGCACACTTCAGAACAGTTCAATTCAGATCCTGAATATAGATGAAGCAGGTAACGTGGAATTCTCTGTTGCAGGATACATGAACAGAGGAGATCATGAGGGTAAAGTAGGAATAGCGGTATATTTCTACAATGCATCAACCAATACGGTTGAAGAGCAGGTCTTCATACCAAGCAATCAGTCAGAAGATATCATAATGGCTTATGCTGACAAGATTGCAACACTTGGTAACAGCAGCCAGTTCTATGTAATGCTTGGAAGTGACCTTCTTGCTGTAGACCTTGAAGGTAGAACCTATGAGGCTGTCATTGAGAACATGCTTGGCTGCACATATGAAATGCCTGAATCAAGAGAGATGATAGCCTGGCAGGACAATACTACAACTAAAGGACTTAAGTCCATAAATATCATGAACTTTGCAACTCAGGCAGTTACTACTGTAGAGCCTGATGATGGCGAATATATAATACTTCTTGGATATATGGACGACGACCTTGTATATGGCCTTGTCAAAGAAGAAGACATCCACAATGACCAGATGGGCAATCCTGTATATGCAATGTATTCAATAAGAATACAGGATAAGGAAGGACGACTTCTTGAAAATTACACATCAGATGGCAATTACACGATAAGTACCCAGATCAAGGATAATCAGATAATACTTACAAGAGTTAAGTGGGATGAATCAACAGGCTTTTATGTAGAGACGATCCAGGACCAGATCATGAGTACACTTGAAGTAGAGGAAGGCTCCAATATTCTTGAGTACGTAAATACAGATGCTTACAAGCTTATGGCGCAGATAAGCCTTAAGAATTCAATAACTGCTTCGTCTCTTAAAGTACTGACACCGTCTCTTACATTATATGAAGGCAGCAGAGAAGTAGCAGTAGAGACAAGTACTGAGGAAGAAGGAATATTCTTTGTATATTACAAGGACAATGTTATGGATATCACAGTCGACTC
>NZ_JAILQF010000175.1 GCF_024699075.1 Butyrivibrio sp. | reverse complement strand
GCATAGGTCTTTTTCTTTTCCTGAAGGACTTCGCTGTATTCCTGATTCAGTTCTTTGATCTTAGGAAGTTTACCCTCGATCTTGGAGAAAGCTTCCTTAGCAGCTTTGCAAAGAGTGATAGCTTCCCTGTGCTCTTCAAAGAACTTTTTGCTATAACCGCTCTTGCGATATTCGGCGTAAACATCCTTGGTCTTGGAATAGTTGATGATATGCTTTTTCAGCAAGTTCGTCATAATCTCTGAGACCATGTTCTTCTAGAAAAAGAAGTGTCTGTGCCATCTGCTTGATGTTATGAACCTTAGCCCAGCGTTCATAGCCTGGTCCTTTTCCCTTGGCTATCATAGCCTGGATATCAAGAAGCATATCCACCTTTGGCTTAGGTTTAACATAAACATTTTCGTCAGTACGCTGTTGCTTCGGATCAGGTGTAAATGCACTTTCCCCAGAAAAGACTTTCTCCAGATCCTCTTCTCTGTAGCCTGCTCCAAGAGAGCGCATTCGTAAAAACTTCTTTTGATCTCTGCCCTTAAGAGAAACATATTTACCGCGCTTTATTTCGTAGCCCATCTCCTGAAGAAGCTTTATAAGCTCTTCCATGCTTTTAGGCTTTTGTTCCATACATATATCAATGGACTCGCGTATTTCCTCTCGGTAGCTTTTCCGCTGAGGATAAACTATGCGCTTACTCCGTTCACTGGGCTTTCTCGGAGTAATGACAGAGAGACCATATTCAAGACAGACAATGTCACTGACTTTTTGGAGTGCTATTCCTGATAAATGAAAATCCCTGAATTTCCTGTTACAGTCAAGGTTCGTGGAATTGTATATGATGTGATTATGGATATGAGCTTTATCTACATGAGTTGCAACTATAAAAGCATGTCTCCCCTTAGTCCAGCGCATAGCCGTTTCATATCCGATTCTGTTTGCCTCTTCCGGTGTGATTTCTCCGGGTTTGAAAGCCTGTCTAATCTGATATGCAATCACATCATTATTATTTTCTCTGCCGGTATTATGCTGATATTCTCTTTTGGCAAGAGCAAACTGTTCCTCCACAAGCTTGGGATCACACTCATAGCTGCTGACCAGAATACCGCCATCTGTCTTCTCAGGATTCTGAGCATAATCCGTCCTATCCTTCAGGCACTGCTGAATGGATTTCCCTTTATTCATATGCATGGCAATCAATCTAGTTGCAGCCATTGTTCCCTTTCCTTTCTTTTCGCAACATAGAAAAAGCACTCTGGATTACCAGAGCGCCTTTCAATCGTTATCATTATTATCTTTTAATTCTTTTATTCTAGCATATGCATGCAAGTTAAATAGCTGAAATACATTGAAAATAAAGCTCTTCATTTCCCATATACTTTCTATATTACAATGCAATACCGCTAGCAAAAGAATTCCTGAAATAACTTCATTAATTAACTCATTTTCAAAAGCACACCAATCATTTGGTACAATAATTGCAAAAACGACAATAAGAAGATCAATAACAGTACACGTCATCTGAAACACCATCACTTCAGCAAAATACTTATTTGTACCGCTTAAATTACCTTTTTCATCATCTACGCTCAATAATGTAATCAGCAATTTGTCGTTAATTAACGCCTGAAAAAATGCATAGCCTGTAAACACAATAGCTATTAACGCAACAAGTATAGAAATAAAAACCTCAAATACATCTTTTGTCAACACCACAGTTTCTTTCTGAGTTACCATTTTCCAAGCAAAGAATATCTCAATTACAAGAAAGATAACCTTCCTGAAAAAATTTCTAGATTCCGGTTTCAAAATTATCAGAGAATCCTTCAACACTTGTGATAAATTCAGTTTTTTTCTTAAATCTTCTGCATTTTCTGCAGCTTTCTCAATATTTATATGAATCACCTCTTTGCATTAGTGAATGGTATAATCTTTCCCTTATTTCGTTCATAAATATCATCATGCTTATCATTAGTAAACTTCGATGTTTCTATTTCTGAAGTTTTATCCACTAACTGTTTTGTCTCTTCGCTGAAATCTTTTAACTCATCAACATCAATTTCATACTTTTCAGCAAGTTCATTGTCTTTTAAAGTAACCTTGCTTTTCCCCTTGGTAATGACTTTTATTACTGGATCAATTGTTCCCGCTGCTTTAGCAAGAATACTTTTTATTCCAACTATTGATTTAGGACTATTATATGTTATAGCTCCCGTCTTAGAACCCAATTCTCTCAGCTTCATCAGGGATCTAATTAATGGTACCAGGTTCAATAAACCTATTACAGGTTTTTGATATTTTTTTGTTTTGATATGTTTTTTGTTGGTTTATGTTGTTTTATGATGATTTATACTGATAAGATTGAATATTGAAGCTAAATATATAATAGCTATATAAGGCCAAATTCCCAAACAATCACCAATTCACTCCTACTTCAACTCTACTCCAGTCCTCTCTAGACAATCCCAGTTAAAAAATATAAAAAGAGATCGCAAAATTACGATCCCTTTCTAAATTTCTATATTAATAGTTATCAAAAAAACAGCTATAGTCCGTTATTCTTTTACATAATACACTCTATACTTATCAGCATACTTTTTTCTCATTGTATTAATATCTAATTTACATGGTGATACTCTCTGTGCTATCTCCCATAAGAAGTTTATAGATTCAGGATGAGAATCCATATATTCACTAATAGACATGTTAATAACCCGTTTAGTTCCCTCATCAAGACCAATAGCAGACTTAACACCATACCTCAAATCATAAGGATTAGACGTCATTACATTTTTATCTAATACAATCGCATCTGAAACGGGCATACCATTCATCAATGTCATAATAACAGCTATGTCAATGATTTTTCCATCTATTGTAATCCACGAATGATCAAACGGTAAAAAATCGATTTTATCAACCTCTCCAGAATATATTTCAACATTATATCCAAGTTCAGCTAACAAAACATATAAGATTGTAGCAGTTGCATGACACGCACCAATCCACTTTTTTTCTTTCATAAAACGTACCAAGTTGCAAAGAACATCAGCCAAATCGTCCGAATATGCTTCTTTTTCAACTATATCTCTTATACTTGCGTATATATCCTTTTTCTCTTTATTCAAGCAACAATACTTGTACTTTTTCCCGCTCCCGCATGGGCAAGGGCCATTTATTCCAATGTTCATCATAACCTCCATAACGTCAGAATTATTTCTGATCGTTTTCATTAGCATTAAATATTTCCTACATAATTATTTGAGTTACTAATAGAGGCAATAAAGAGTTTGCTTCTCCACAAAACAAACATAATATCATCTCATATATGCTTTTTAACGAACTCTAATCATCATCTTCATGATCGTCATAACCGCTGCAGTCAAATCTATGATCGCAAATATCACATATACAATCATCTGTAAATACACCTGTTTCCCAACAAATATCTGATGGCTTTATATTATTCATATTTATAATCCTCTCTTACTGTTTATAAAATTATCCTACTCTACCGTTAATTGCATATAATTCCTCCAAAAGGCTCACACCTTGAATACATAAGTTATTAACTCAGCCTTGATTACCTCTTGTTTTGTTATAGCCTCTGGAATAAGCATTAAAACGCCATATTGCATTTCTTTCAAGCTCATTAAGAGATGAAAAACCGCTGTTTTCTAAAGCAATCATGCTTATTTCGAAAACATCCCCATACCTATAGTCAATATAAACATCACCGTTACCATGACCTGTAAAATGAGCATTTACCCTATCGAATATTCTTTTTGACTGGCCAACATAGTACATGTTCCGGCTCTTGTTGTATAAAATATATACGTCTGCAAAATTATACACAGAGGCCATCTTGCGCCCATGTCCTCCTACTCTGGTGTTGCGAAGTCTGAAGAATTCACTTGGGGACAAGGTCATTGAATTATCTTTAAGCTCATCTATTTCTTTGCGTAAACCAAAATCCTTATAAATTCTCGAAATAATGGCTATAACAATAAATATCAAAAAATAGACAAACAAATCTGTATTGGAATTAAAACTAATCACTGGAACTCCCATAATCATATTTTGACATTTTTTTAACGCAGTTTATGATTATATCACTTTAATTGATAATTGCAATACAGATCATCACTCAACGCTAATGCGACATCTCATTTAAAGGTACACACACTTGATAATATTTAAAACTTATAAATAATCAAAGCTTTTGCCTCAAAGTTCTATGAAGTTCCTTAACTTCACAGACCTTTTGTTCAGAATACTATTTCCTCACTACATAAGATGCAATCTGATTATTCCCAAAAATCTTCATGATCTTCTCCATCATAATGGTTGTAAAAATGATAGCCCATTTCTATTCTCTTTCCACAATCTGCGCAGACATCCCAGTATCCAAAATCATCTTCATAGCCAGTGGTTATAGCACTACAATGACTGCAATTACAATAAGACATATCTATATTCACCTCTTTTCAAAAAAGTCACGTAATAAAAAGCCCCTAATCTGTATTGTTTTTTGATTGGAAGCGTTTTTGTTAGTGTTCTTTGTACTGTTTGTATTTGTGTTATTTGTTTGGGATTTGTTTCTGATTCTGTTTGTGTTGTTGTTTTTTGAGATTGTTTCTGATTCTGTTTGTGTTATTGTTTTTTGTGATCGTTTCTGATTCTGTTTGTGTTGTTGTTTTTTGTGATCGTTTCTGATTCTGGTTTTGTTGTTTGTCTTGGTACTGTCTGTAATTCTGTTTTTGGTATTAGTGCTGTTTACGGTTGTGTTTCTCGTTTTTTGTTTAGGTTGCTAATTCAGACACGTCTTGAATACCCAAAACTTTTCTGTCCTTATTAGCAAAAGTTTAAATATGACTGACATATTCTTACCTATTATACTGCAAGGATTATAATCTTTCCATAGGATATGTAAAATTATAATGATATATTTATATAGTAACCTCCTTTTCAGCACCTACTTCCCAAATCCACTTTTCTTTGCAGAACCATATATCAGGTATCCTAGTTGTATTATCTTAAGATTACCCAGTCGTAGCGGACTACCACAGTAAATCTAGAACCTCTCTTTTGAAAAGCATCATACATCTCTTTCACATAATAGTACCCGGTTCAATAAATTGAGACAGCGGACGCCATATGATGCTCATGGTTCCGGGACGAATCGGAACGTCGTCTCCTGAGCTTGGAGTTCCAACAACCTTTGCGGATATCAGTGAGTTTGAAGCTGTATGTGAAGTGGAGGAAAAGGATGCAGGTTATAATCCTGAGTTATCCTACGGAAGCCATATTTTCCAGGATCTTGTTGAGGCAGACATTCTTTACACGGCTGTTTTTGTTAATGAAAAGACGAAGGTTTTCAGACCTGAAAAATTGGCAGAGTACAAGAACATTACTGAAGAATTTATAGGCAGAGATACAAATGAAGGCATTGTCAGCATATATGATCTAAAGGGCTCGGAATGTACCCTTTATTATGATCTGGAGGATAATCGACTGGTGCTGTACCTTATTTAGTATGCCGGTAAATATTTCCCTTTGTAATGAAATACCGTTTATTATTTCGCAATAAGATGACTTCAAGAACGACTACTGTACTTTTGGAAGGCACAAGAGCGGATACCAGAGACAACGGTGGAGACGAAATAATTCGTATTTCAGAGGATGGAAGATACATAATGTATTATTCGGAAACGGTTCCCATTATGTGTTCTCAGATTTTTGTGTATGATACCCAAACCGGAACAACCGAAAAGGTAATCAAAACCAATAAGTATTCGATACATGATGTGGCTTGGGAAAAATTAAAAATAATTAAGGTAATAAAGGCGCCAATTATCATCAATCATTGAAGATAAGAATTGGTTTGTTTGATCATGGTAATATTTTACCATGAAAAAAGAGAAATAATTGGCTGTTTCCAGCTATTACTTCTCTTTTTTCATGGACTGATTATTTCACAGCCCCTTTTTTCACCTAGTTAATTAACGAAAATATTGCTACGCTTTTCAAAGTATGAACGGTTAATGATGATCATGAGAATCGCAATCACGATGCGCGTAATACTTAGATTATACATAATACCTGCAGATGAAAACGCTATATAGACTAAAATATCTACTACAAGGCTAGTTACATAAACTAATGTAACCATATTATTTGCGCTGCTTTTTCTTTTAATAATTGAAAGAGCTCCCAAAATGCAGATTATTCCTGTTACTATAAGGCAAATAGCAGAAAAGCCTATTGCTCCGCTGATACTTCGATATGAGTAGCTGCCAGTCAGTGAAAGACACCACAGACCAACAATAATGCTTACAATAGCCGAAAGCCAAAAAGCAAAATAGCCAAGAAAGTCCGCCCATTTTGTCCCCAGCTGTGGTGTATAGCTATCAGATGATTTCAAAGTATCTACGTAATGATCTGACTTTAAAATATCCTCATTGCTAAAGTTTTCTTCCCCTAGTGGCGCACAGCATACAGGACATAATTCTGCAGAACTGTCGGTAATCATAGTGCCACACTTTTTACATACCATATTT
>NZ_JAILQF010000158.1 GCF_024699075.1 Butyrivibrio sp. | reverse complement strand
ATAAGAGCTGCAAGCTTAGGTGGAACGCACTCAAGAGTTACTGCAAAGGCGCCTGCTTCCTGAACGGCAAGTGCATCCTGAAGGACACGCTCTGCATTGACTTCGCCCTTACCCTGTACCTTAAATCCACCAAATGCGTTAACAGACTGAGGTGTCATTCCTATATGAGCTACAACAGGAATTCCTGCATCTGTTATGGCCTTGATCTGAGGAGCCATAAGAGCGCCTCCTTCAAGCTTTACTGCTCCTGCTCCGGGAGCTTCTTTCATGATCCTTCCTGCAGACTCAAGTGCCTGTGCAGGAGATATCTGATAACTCATAAATGGCATATCTATAACTACAAATGTATTCTGACAAGCTCTTGCAACGCTCCTTCCATACACGATCATCTCATCAAGTGTTACAGGAAGTGTATCGTTATATCCCTGCATAGTCATTCCAAGGCTGTCTCCAACAAGTATCATATCGATACCGGCTTCGTCCATTAGCCTTGCGGTTGTGTAATCGTAGCAAGTGAGCTGTGATATTTTCTTTCCTTCTTCTTTCATTTTGCGAAGTGTCGCAACTGTCTGTTTCATTTCTTTTCCCTTCCGTCAGTCTATTGAACTGATCACACATTTTGCTGATCGTTTTCTAACAGCTGACATATGTTCGTATAATCTTTTTCCGGATGCTTCTTCTTAGCAAGATCTGTAAGTATAAGAGATAAATTTTTGTATATCTCATATTCTCCCTGGTCTGTCAAAAGAGCCATGTGCTTTGAAAGCGTACCTGCATCATTTCTTTCTACAGGTCCTGAGAGCGCCATAGCCGGGCCTTTTGAAAGTATGTTTTCAAGGTTAGCCCTTGCAAGGGGCGCTACCGCCTCAACTGCTTCACTTTCGCTAAAGCCTGATTCAACCAGATGTCTTTTAGACATCTCATATAGGCCGCACACAAGATTTGAAGCTATAGAACAAGCCAGATGATAGTTAGTCTTCTGACTATCTTCTAATATCTTTGTCCTTATTCCGAGATTTTGTAGAAAATCCTCCCAGAAAGAGACACCGTCTCTTTGTTCAAGACAAAAAAATACACCCGCAAGATCCTTATAAGCACTGTATCTGTCGCTAAAAGGAAATAACGGATGTATTGCAAAACCTTGCGCGCCTGTATCTGCAATATCAGGAAAGGCCTGATCCGCAGTCATAGCTCCGCTGCAATGTATTATCTGTTTACCCGATATAGAAAAAGATCTGATCTCTTCATACACTGAAGAAATCACACTGTCCGGAACAGTCAAGAATATCGCGTCACTCTCATAAACCAAACCCTTTAGAGTGTCGTAACATTTTGTATTTGTAAAATCTGCTGCTTCTTTTGCTGATTCTGGGTGCCTACTATAATAGCCGGTCACCTGAACACCTTTTTCCGAGAAATATTTTCCCAGATTAAAACCAACTTTACCTGCTCCTATAAATCCAATCTTCATCGCATATCTCCTTGTCTAAAAAACGGAGGACGCGACTTCATTCCGGACTTTCATTCTCTTGTCGGTACAGTTCTTACTTTTGTAAGATACCATCCGCTTGTGCCATAAGCACCATATAGAAATTTAACACCATGGTCTAAAATTGTAAATAGGAACAATAAAGAACAAATATATTCTTAGAAAATAAAAGTAAATTCCACATGATACGGAATTAAGTCTTACACTCTGATTCATATGTATGTATTCTTATACAGGTTCTCATTCGCAGTAGAAAGAGGAACCATGTCTAATAAGATACAGACCAACCAGAAACATATGAACCAGGATAACAGAGTTGTTATTGAAAAGAGATTGGATGCATCTGTCTCTTTCAGAGCTATTGGTATTGAACTTGGAAAAGATCCAACAACCATAGCCAAAGAGGTTAAGAAGCACAGGGTGTTTCAAATGCATAACACATTTAACGAAAAGCCCTTTAGGTGTGCTAATGCCAGAGACTGCCACAAAAAACATGTATGCACGACAATCCCTTTCTGCAACAGAGAATGCAAACGCTGTAGTAAATGTCATAGTTACTGTGAGGATTATGTTCCATATGACTATCACTGCCCTTTGACTGATAAAGCTCCCTTTGTCTGTAATGGATGCAACAAGAAAAGAAGCTGTAGGCTGGATAAATATTTCTATCGTGCAGTACGTGCTCAGAGTGAGTATAAAACTATTCTTGTAGAGTCCAGACGAGGCATAAACATAACCGAAGAGGATCTAGCAACACTTGATGCAACTGTCAGCCCGTTGATCCTCAATGGACAATCACCATACATGATTCTTCAGAACCACCCTGAAATATCTCAGTGTGAGAAGACTATTTACAACTACATTGACAATGGCGCTCTATCGGTAAGCAACCTGGATCTCCCCAAAAAGGTAACATATAAGCCACGCAAAGCACACGCGTCTGAAATTGATGATACCGGAATCTTTGAAGGCAGAACATACAAGGACTATGAAGCATTCATCAAAGAGTATCCTGACACAAAGATCACAGAGATGGACACTGTTGTAGGACCGGAAGGAAGCCACAAAGTGCTTCTCACTCTCCATTTTTGTGCTGCGGATTTCATGATGGCATATCTTCTCAATTCAAAGGAAGCCATTGGTGTAGAAAACACATTTGATGATATCAACAAGGCCATTGGTACGGAGCTGTTCTGCAGAACCATGCCTCTGATAGTCACAGACCGTGGAGGAGAATTTAAGCATCCTGAGGCCCTTGAATGCGGTATAGATAACGTATTAAGAACCAACATCTATTACTGTGATCCAATGGCTTCGTGGCAGAAACCTCACTGTGAGAAAAATCATGAGTATATACGCAAGATTTGCCCTCAGACAACAACAACCTTCGACAGACTAGCTCAGGAAGATGTAAACCTCATGATGAGTCACATAAACAGCGCCAACCGCGAAAGCCTCGGAGGCCTTACTCCCTTTAAGCTTGCAAAGATGATGCTTCCCCAAAAGCTGTTAAAACACTTTGGATTAAGGGAAATCCCTGCTGATGAGATAATACTTACTCCGGCACTTTTAAAAGGAAAGATCGAGGTATAAAGCTCTCAGAAGCTGTTCTTAGATTCAGAATCAGAGGCTATAACCCAGCCACCTCGCCAAGGCGAGGCATTGCCCTTGATAGGTACTTAAAGAAACGCTACAATTGGCCACTTCGACGATGTGGGTAAAGAAGCTGTTCTTGAGTTCCCCATCGTCGGCAAGGCTGACCAGCGTTTCTTTAAGCGCCTGTCAAGGGTGGCGGACTGGCGCCAAAACATGAATCAAAAAAGCCACCAGACGAAGCTGTAAAATAAAGAAAATCTGCGAACGAGACCCACCATATAGAACCACTCAGACAGGTGGAATTCAGTCTTGCAGAACCCAATTCCAGTTGTCAGCGACCGCATACTCTTTTTTATTTTACATATCGCCAAAGTGGCTAAATTCCACAATAAAGGGTCTGACAAAATATGTCAAACCCTCAAAAAGCTGAATTTAGTCTTCAGTATGGAATTTACAATTACATGCAGAATTTAAATTTTCACTCAATCGAACAAATATATTATAATCTTCCGCCATGAAGCTGCTCATAGAGCTTTGCTCTCATCTCATATACTTTAGGTGTCAGATCTACATAGTGCTGATGAGGCACTTCAGGACGAAGTTCTGACTCCCAGGTATGATTTTCAAGCTGATCCTTAATATAGTCTCTGCTTTCACTTATTGTAGGTGTATCGATCACCTGCTTGCCGTCTACTATATGCGGTATGAGGATCTTCTCTACTCTTACAGGAGTTATTGTCTTCATATGATCAAAAGCATCCGGATCAAGGTTATAAATCTTTATAGGCTTTCCAGCTTCTATAACTTCATCATCACAGGATATGATATCGCACTGAGCCTTATCCTCTTCATCATAAGCTCTCCATGCCATAAGCTTTCCGGGGATTATAGCCTTGGACGCAGAATCAGAGCACTTCATCTTAGGCGTATAACTTCCGTCAGCTTCCTTGACGGCAACAAGCTTATATACTCCGCCAAATACAGGGCTCGAAGCTGAAGTTATGAGCTTTTCACCAACTCCGTAGGAGTCAAAATGAGCATCCTCATACATCTCCATATTGGCCATTTTCTTTTCATCAAGAGAATTGGATGCAACAAGCTTTACATAGGGCTTACCGGCTTTATCAAGAGCCTTGCGAAGCTTCTTGTAACCACGTGCAAGGTCACCTGAGTCAATGCGGGCAGACTTAACACGCTTACCCGGATCATCCGGATACTTCTCTATAAGCCAGTCATCAAGTTTTATCAGGTTAGGAAGCCCCGACTCAAAGGTTGAATAGGTATCAAGAAGAAGCGATACGTTATCAGGATATGTAGTAGCATAAGCTTTAAATGCATCAAACTCTGTTGGGAAAAATTCTATAAAGCTGTGCGCTATAGTACCTACAGCCTTAACTTCGGGGCCAAATTTCATCTCTGCAAGACAGTTGGCTGTACCGATACAGCCTCCAAGTATAGCTGCATATGCTCCGTCATTACCTGCAGATTCGCCCTGAGCTCTTCTTGTACCAAATTCCATTACGTTACGCTTTTGGTGAGTGGAGAGTCCTGTAATCCTTGTTGCCTTGGTTGCAATAAGTGAATGGAAGTTCATGGTCTGAAGGAGATATGTTTCAATGAGGATAGCTCCAACCATGTCACATTCAATCCTGACCATGGGAACCTGAGGATATGCAACAGTACCCTCTTTTAACATATATACATCGCCCTTCCACTTATAGGTGCGAAGATATTCACAGAACTCCTCGCTCATACCTTTCGTGCGAAGCCATACGATATCCCTGTCGGTAAAGTGATAATCAAGAAGGAATTTCATGAGCTTCTTTTGCCCACAACTGATTGAATAGCCCTGCTTGTCGGGATTCTCCCTGAAGAACATATCAAATACCATGATAGTATCTTTGTATCCGTGCAGGAAAAGAGAATTGGCCATAGTGAATTCATAAAAGTCCGTTACCATAGCAGGATTGTCATAATCTTCATCCGGAATATAAGGTTCTACATTTACATTACTCATACATTGTCCTTTCTGTCATCAGACACTGCTACACATAATTATAGTATACATTTAACGATATTTAGTAAATAAATGTCAGGATATTACTCCCACTTTTTCCATACATCAGGCTGATAACCCAGTGTTGACTGTTTACCGTTTCTGACTACAGGAGTTTTTATGACCTGCTGATTCTCAAGAATCTTATCAACCTTATCTTCATCAGCTATATATTTTATAAGAAGCAGCGTGTCCTTGTCTTTGGCATTTTGATCTATCATGTTGTCGATTCCGCCATTAACACTTGCAACCGACATAAGCTCACCCTTACTCATGCCCTTTTCCTTCATATCGACGAACTGATATTTAATGCCGCGTTCCTTGAAGAATCGCTCTGCCTTTTTAGTATCATTACACTTTTTAGTTCCAAATATCTGTATATTCATAATCAGCCTCACTTTACAGTCGCACGTCATGACTATATGGCACTTTACTTACATGATCATGTATCATTGTTACTTTATGTCCACAGTCATGAATTTAGTTACTTCGTTTTATAGTCATGTATTACCTAAACTCAAGTATGTTATAATCAGCTTAATCGGTCAAGTCTAATATCCTGACCATAATTACAGGAGTAACTTATGAGAGATGGAAGTGCAACAGAAGAAAAGATCTTAAAGCTCGCCAAAAAGATGATCATAAAAAATGGTATAGCCAACCTTGATATGAAGGTCCTTGCAGAAAAAATAGGCTGCAGCAGGAGTACTCTTTACAGACACTTTTCAAGTAAGGGTGATATCATGATCAAACTCGTAGAAGAGTCTCTAGAGATCATCACCAGATCTTCAACTGCCCTTCCCAAAGATGCCAGCTTTAAAAACGGTTTTGAAGAATTCTCCTGGTACGTAGATCAAAGAGCCAAAGCTCTTATACATGAAGTTGATTCCGTAACCTTCATAAGGGATTTCGATTGCCTGTATACCAATGCTTATCCTCAAAGTAAAGAAGTGGAGAGCTTCAAGAATTTTATCAAAACAGATTCAAAGTCAGACCCTTGGCTGACCTCATTTAAACGTGGCATGGAAGATGGCAGCATCAGACATTTCGACGATCCATCTCTTCAGGTCCTCACCATATCCAATGGCCTTTTAGGGCTTGCAGAAAGAGTCATTCCAAGAGTCTCTTTCTACATTAAAGAGCAGGGTTACAGCGAGGAATTCATCACCAACCAGGCCGCCCTCTACCTCGAAAGCATTAGATCAAAATGAATAATTGAAGGTTAAACTCGCAGATTGATTTAGTTATACACCCCAAAAACAATACATTATCGCATTGATAAATAAGGATAATATACGTGATTGTGTTATAATATTATCGTATTCATACATTTTATAGTAAGCGTATATATCAGCTAAAGCTGACACAATTCCCGCGCCAATAATTGCATGCGAGACTTGAATGTATGCTTACTGTCTCATACCAAAGAGGAGGGGAAATCCATGCTAAAAAAATGTATTGCAGAATGTTTGGGAACTTGTGTACTGGTAGTATTTGGTTGCGGAACTGCTGCCGCAATTGGTTGTGACGTACCTGGAGGATATGTTGCAACTGCTCTTGCTTTTGGTCTTGTAATCGTTGCCATGGCATATTCAATTGGTAATGTTTCAGGATGTCATGTTAATCCTGCTGTATCTCTTGCAATGCTTATATCCGGCAGGATGTCTGTAAATGAATTTATATCATACGTGATCTCCCAGTGTATAGGTGGTGTCATCGGAGCTCTGATCCTTAAGATATTCGCAACATCAGGAGATATAGATGCAGGCCTTGGTGCCAACGGCCTTTATAATGACAACGTTTTCCTTTCAATCCTCATTGAGATCATTCTTACATTTGTATTCATTATCGCTATCCTTGGCGTTACATCCCGCGACGGATTTAGCAGTGTAACTGGCCTTGTAATAGGTCTTACACTCACACTTGTACACCTTCTTGGAATCCACTTTACAGGCACAAGCGTTAATCCCGCAAGAAGCCTTGGACCAGCCCTCCTTGCAGGCGGAAGCGCCCTTACCTGTGTATGGGTATTTATAGTTGCTCCCCTTATCGGCGCAGCCCTTGCAGCCCTTTGCTACAAATATCTTGATAACTGATCATAGTCTTTAAAAGCACGGCATTTTCATTGGTACAGGTATTCATTGACGTTGTCTAGTGTGATCTTGGTATGGGGAAGCCTTATGTAGTGGCCATCTTCTATACCAAGATCATCTAAAGATCTTCCGGTCGCAAGTGCTATGGCAAGATCATACATTGCATGAGCCTGTCCTTCTTTATCGTTGTAAACAGTTCCTCTCATATATTCCATCTTGATCGCTTCTAGACCGCCAATCGTTCCATCTATTCCATAAATTGCAGGCATTTCCAGCTTGGCATTTTCACCGTATACATTAAGATATGCATCGATTGCTCCAAGCGCCATATCGTCATTATTTGCCAGTATCAGTTCTATTTGAGCATCTGAATTTATAAGCTGTTCTATCTTGCTTTGTGCCTGAGTCCTGTTGAAGTTTGCAATGGCAAGTCCTACTCTGTCGAGCTGAATCTTACTATCTATCAAGGTTTCTACGCTATATTCACTTCTTACAATAGCATCCTGATGCCCCGCTTCTCCCTGAAGCATCACATACTGTATCATCCCGTCATTATTAGTATCTATATTAGTGCCTTCATCAAGTATATCCGCAGCTGCAAGCTCGCCCTGCATTATTCCTGACTCCATTGCATCAGATCCGACATAATAGAACTTATCAGATCTTTGCAGATCCTCCTGAGTTAATTCTCTGTTAAAAAAGATAACAGGCACATCATAAGAAAGTGCAAGATCGATTATCTGTTCCGGTTCTGTTCTGTCAACAAGATTGATGCATATAACATCACAGCCTCCATCTATCATATCCTGCATCTGATTATTCTGTTCTTTCATGTTCTGACCCGCATTATATGTTACAACAGTAACATCAGGATCTGCATAACTGTTGAACTCATCCATAAGCTGGGTTATGAAGGTATCACGGCTGTCATAGACAGACACACCTATACGTATTGTTTCTTTTTCATCACTTTTGGTATCACTGCATCCTGTAATAGATACTAAAAGTATTATTAATATAATATTGATTGATATTATTTTCCGTCTATTCTCCGATCGGGAATATAATCTGCTGATTACCTTCGTCATACATCGTGTCCCCCGTTGCATATGTATATCCTACTGTATAATTGTTTACTTCACTATTTCTTCCCATAAGCTTATCTGATAGTTCTATGATCGCCATATACCCCATTTCATATTCATTAATGACGATCAGCCCCTTAGTTGTACCCTTATCAAGATTATTGATGTTTTCAGGAGAACAGCCTATACCGAAAAGCTTTACATTTTTTTGCTCATTGGAAGGATAGGTATTATAATTTTCAACCTTCTGAATATATTCTGCCGCTGTCTCCGTAACATCATTATCAAGAGCTACCAGGATATCCGCTTTATTGGTCTTTACAAGTTCACCTATCTCCCTTTCTGAAAGCAATGTTGCTTCTACGCTAAAAACTATCCGCGCACCGGATTCTCTTGATATTCTCTTAAAAGCATCAATCCTTTCCTGATTAGAGGTAAGTTTAAGGTTACCTGCAAGTATACCTATTCTAAGGCCTGTAAAATTTCCATATTCCTGTTTGATCCTTACTGCAAGTTCTGTACCTATCTCATCACTATCAGCACCTATATAGCTTATGTTCTTATTTACAAGATTATCTATCTCGAGTTCATTATCAATAAGCTCAATACAGATATCTTCCGGAATATCTGACAGAATATCTGGTGCTCCGTTCTCTGAGCAAGGCTGTATTATAAGCGCATCTGCTCCATTTTTGATCTCCTGATCTATAAGGACTTTTTCTTTCTCAGGGCTTGCCTCAAAATCTGTTGTAACATAATTGAGTCTTATCCCCTTTTCTCTTGCTGCCTGTCTTAGTCCTATCTGAAAGCTGTCCCACCTTGCGCTGTTACTGTCATCTACTATTACAGATATCTGATACTTTTCTTCATTTCCATCAACATTTATAACATCTATAGCGCAGACGACAATGCCTATGACAATCGCAGTTATTATGGCAGCCAGCCACTTACTTTCATTAAATATATTCCGCGGATTCCACATCTTTTGCGCTTTCCTCCGAATACTCTATATAAGGCATATGAATAGTTACCTTAGTACCTTCATCTGCTTCTGTATCTATCAAAAGGCCATATTCTGCGCCAAATCTAAGCTGCAGCCTTCTATGCACGTTAATAAGTCCAACTCCTGAGCCTCTTGCTCTTGTCCTTCCTTCTTCTGTAAGAAGTCCCTCAGCCTGCTCAGGGCTCATTCCATAACCGTTATCTTCAACCTCTATATAGACGCTTTTATCCTTTTTATAACCTCTGACGCATATATTTCCCTGATCTTCCATTCCTTTGACACCATAATAGATGGCATTTTCCAAAAGAGGCTGAACTACAAGCTTTACTATGCAGCAGTCCATTATTTCAGGATCTATATCATAGCTAATGGTGAATGAATCCTTGAACCTTACCTTTTGTATATTGGTATAATTCTTGGCATGAGTTATTTCTTCGCTGACTTTTATGATATTTCTTCCATTGGAAAGGCTTATCCTGAACAGAGATGATAACTCTGTTATCATATATACAGCTTCTTTATTCCTGCCATCTTCGACCATCCAGACGATAGAATCGAGAGTATTATATAAAAAGTGCGGATTGACCTGAGACTGAAGAGCATCGAGCTCACTTTTCCTCTTTTCCTCCTGCTGTTTTATGATATCTCCCATAAGAAGAGAGATCTGATTTAGCAGTTTTTGAAGTGTGCTTCCAAGATATTGAACCTCGTTTGAGCCTCCTATATATACAGTAGGAACACTTTTCTCCGTAACTTCAATATCATGAATTGATGCTGTAAGCTTCCTAATAGGACTTGATATTCTTACTGATATCAGTCTGTTTAGAAGAAGTACCGCAAGCATTACAAGAAGGATTATGAGCATCATAAAAGATCTCGTACTCCTAAGTACAACAGGAAGAGTTCTTGTAGGAGTAACGCTTATAAGTTTCCAGCCGGTATAGCTTATAGTATTGACTATCTCAATTCTCTTTTCACCATTAAAGGTCTCTTCATATACTCCGTCTGAATATTTAGCTACGCGCTTATTGTTCTCTTCATATAATCCAGATACTATCTGCATGTTCTGGGGATGATATATGATCCTTCCTTCGTTATCACATAGATATATATATCCCTGGGAAAGAGAGCTGTTTAAGACATCAAACATCTGATAAATAGTCGAATAGTCCATATCTACAAGCAGTACTCCCTGTTTGGGAATACCTCCCCTTGTGAACATGACAGATCGGCTAAGGGAGATTACCCAGTAGTATCTGTTTGATGAATCACTAAAAAGGTTCTGTACATGAGGAGTAGAAAAGTGCATGTTCTCAACTTCGTTAACAGCATCAGTGAACCACTGCTGAGTTGTAACATCTATATTGTCCTTCTGAATAGCTGACGGAGCTGCTCCTATCTGCCTTCCGTTAGATTCAAACAGAGCCATTGAAACAAGATAATCTTTGTTGGATTCATATAGAAGATTCATCTGGCTTCCAATAGCATCAACATGAATGTCAGATGTCTGTATGGATGTATAATAAAAGGCATCAGAAAGCTGCCTCATCTTCTTTAGATAATCTTCAAGCATTTCACATGAAGAAGAGAGGATAGTTCTTGCATTATCAGTTGCTACGCTCCTTGATATAGATGCAAAACTCCTGTAAAGGACTGCACCAAGAAGGCTCATGGACAGCACTGATACAATTGTATATGAGGTCAGAAGCAGAATCTGTATGTTACGAGATCCAAACTTTTTCTTAAGTTCATTTCGACCTTTTTGAACCTTTTGAGCCCTTGACTTGAAAATACCCATAAATAACCCTTATTAAGAGTTTTCCCCTTTATTTCGGAACTTTGAAGGTGTTATACCATACTGGCGTTTGAAAACATAACTAAAATAATTAGGATCTGTAAAACCCACTTCCAGTGCAATAACATAAGTCTTCTTGTCAGTTGTCATAAGAAGTTCCTTCGCCTTATCCATACGATAATCCGTAAGATAGGTAACAAAAGTCTTACCGGTTTCCTTTTTGAATACTGTTGAAAAATATGCAGAGCTAACCCCAAGATTCTTGCATACCTTTTCTATAGTGATACTTTCTTCATTGTAATGAGCTGCAACATATTCCATTGCTTTAAATACAAATGATTTCTGCCCCTTACTTCTTGCATCTCCTATCATCTGCTGCATTCTAGTAAGTATGCCGGTTAAAATGATCTTGAACTCTTCCACATCAGGAAGAGCATTACCAATTGTATTGTCTATAAAAATATCGTCTATTGTAAGATGGTTCTCCTGGGCAAATCTGTAGAGTCTACTCATTGTATCAGTAATAAAATACTCATACAGCTTCATGGTACCAAGGTTACGGCCATATCCGTCTACAAATCTTCCGGCTTCTGAAGGTATATCAATTGTATCTTCCACTCTTATCCTTCTTAAAATATCCGAAAGCGTTTTACCACTATCATCCATGATCGTATCACTGTCATGTAAAGGCTCTATCTCCATAATGTTTATAGCTTTACCGATTCCATATATAGATCTTGAAGATATTGCCTGCACAGCTCCCTCAAGTGAATGAACCGTATCCATAAGATCATTGCATACCATACCAAGTCCTACAGTTACGACTGCTTTACAGGCAATCCTTGCAAGCCTGCAAAAGCTGTCACAGTCATCCGTAAGCTCAATAACCTGTCTTGAATCGTCCATCTGGACTATCATTGCAGTATCTCCCTTATAAGAGAAGAACTTGGCTTTCCACTTTTCTAATAGTCTCTCCTGAGCAAGTCTTCTTACTGAAATTCCAAGAAGTACAGGATTAAGACCTTCAGGTGCGTGAGTAGACGACGTATGGATAAGGACCACATCATAGACAGGCCCCTGCAGATCTATCTGGTAATTAAGAAGATATTCACTAAGATGCTCTTTGGGAATTCGACCTGATACGAGCTCAGAACAGAAGCTCTCCTGAAGAAGCGGGAGACTTTGCGCATAGTATCTGGAAAGTTTTCTGATACTCTGGCGCTCTTCTGCCTCTTTATCCAGAGATTCTCTGATCTTTGTAAAAAGACTACTAAGCTCATCAGAATTAACCGGTTTTAAGATATACTCTTCAGCCTCAAGCTTAATGGCTTCCTTAGCATATTCAAATTCATCATAACCTGAGAAAATAATGATCTTAACGCCTGGGCACATCTTACGAAGCTGTCTTGAAAACTCAAGGCCATCCATATATGGCATCTGGATGTCTGTCATGACAACATCAGGAGTATCAGCTTCTGCCATTTCCAAAGCTTCGACCCCATTATGTGCATAGGCAGGAGTTTCGTATCCAATCTCCTCCCAGTCTATCTTTCTTACTATGGCATTTATAACTTCTTCTTCATCATCAACAAGCAGACATTTGTATCCCAATATCCATCCTCCATAGAATAACCTATGTCAATTATACTACATATATCGTGAAAAAAGCGCGGCCAAGCAAAGGCCGCGCCTGTTTTTAGTTATTATGATCATTTCTTTTTAGCTGCTATTCTTGCTGATATTATATCAAATGCAACTGCAGCAAGAAGTACAACACCCTTGATGATCTTCTGGTAGTTAGCATCAATACTAAGAATACTCATTCCAAGGTTGATCACACCAATGATCGTAGCACCGATAACTACGCCAAATACCGATCCCTTACCACCGTATGCTGATACACCACCAACAACGCAGGCTGAGATAGCATCCATCTCATAGTTGGTTCCGGCTGTTGAGTTAGCAGCCTGGAATCTTGCTACAACTGTCCATGCACTTACAACTGTAAGAACTGCCATATTAAGGTATGCAATGAAAAGTATCAACTTAGTATCTACACCTGAAAGCCTTGTAGCCTCTTTGTTACCACCAATTGTATAGAAGTAACGACCTATTGTTGTCTTCTCTGTTATGAATGCATAGATAAGAACTATAGCAAGAGCCCATACAAGAGCTGTAGGTATACCACCTGCATATGCAAGCTTGTATGCAAAGAGCATTATAACTGCACCAAA